>JBAQGU010000297.1:0-3666 GCA_049287975.1 Roseiarcus sp. | reverse complement strand
TTTTTCGGCGAGAATGTTCCTCGCCATCGGATCGAGGCGGCCGCCAAGCAACTGGAACGAGCCGACGCCATGCTGATCGTCGGCTCCTCGCTGATGGTCTATTCGGGCTTCCGCTTCGTTGAGATGGCGGCCGCCGCCGGAAAGCCGTTGGCCGCGGTCAACCTGGGCCGCACCCGCGCCGACGGACTCCTCACCTTGAAGGTGGAGCAGGCGTCCGAAGCCGCGCTGGCTTTTCTGTTGTGAGCATTATCCGCCTTCAGTCGCCCTTGGCGATGTTGGCTTTTATGGCTTCGTTGACTTCGGCGCTCTTTTCCATGTGCGGAAGATGTCCGGCGCCCGCGACCCGGGTCACGCGGATGTGCGTGGGCAGGCCCTCGGCGTGGGTCGGGGGAATGATGCGGTCCTCCTCGCCGACGATCACCGCGACAGGCATCTTGGCCGCCGCGAGCGCGTCCCTCAGAAGGGCGCTCTGCGCGCCCCCGCCGAAGTTGGCGTCCGCGATGCGCCGCAGCGCCGCCTCCGAGCCGTCGAGGCGCTTGTACTTGATCACCTCGTCGACCATTTCGGCGCTGATCAGGCTCGGATCGGCGACGAGGTTCTGCAGCACCGTCTTGAGCTTGCGCGCGCGGCTCTCTGCGATGAATCCTTCGATGAAGTCGATGTTGATCTCGCGTCCCAGCCCCGCCGGGGCGATCAGGCTGACGCTGGCCACGCGATCAGGCCGAGTCGCCGCCAGATGCGTCGATATCGCGCCGCCCAACGAATGGCCGACGAAATGAGCCCGTTCGAGGCCGAGGGCGTCCATCACCGCCAGCGTCGCGTCCGCGAGTTCGGCCGCGCTTCCCGCCCCGACTGCTTTCGTGCTCGCGCCATGGCCGGGCAGATCGAACGCGTGCACGACGCGTCCCTCGGCGAGCGCCTCTTGCGTGAACAGCCAGGACGTCAAATCCGAGCCGAAGCCGTGGATGAGCAGCACCGGCGTTCCGTCGCCCTCGCCGACGCTCAGCACGCGCAGGGAAAGGTCGCCCGCCTGGATGTTCCTGGTCTGCGGTCCGCCGCCGGCAGAACGCTCCAGCGGCGTGAATTCGGATTGGAACTTCTCGACGAACGCGTCCACTTCCGCGTCAGGCACCGAGGGATCGGCGATCACCGCGAGCAGCGCTCCGACCGAGACGGTCTGCCCCTCGGGGACCACCAGCCGGCGTATCGTGCCCTCGGCGGGGCTCTCGAACACGTTGGCGATCTTCGACGTCTCGATGTCGGCGATTTCCTGCCCCTTGGCGACGGCCTGCCCCGGCGCGACCGACCACTTGGCAAGCATGCCTTCCTCCATGGCGAGACCCCATTTCGGCATGACGATGGGTTGAATGGCCATGTGCGTGCTCCGACTTCATGCGGCCCGCCGCCCCGCAGAAATGGGCGGGACGGCGGCGCCAACCGCGTTTCCTCTCTTCACTCGGCGCGGGATCGCGCGCGGCGGACCGGGCCCTACTCCGCGGCCTTGGCGCGCGAATATCCGATCACCTCGCGCACGGCCGCCTCGATCTTCGCCACCGACGGAATATAAATGTCCTCCAGCGCCGGCGAGAACGGCACCGGAGCGTGCGGCGCGGTGACCATTTTCACGGGCGCCTTCAGCGAACCAAAGATTTCGTCCGCCACCAGCGCCGCGATGTCGGTGGCCATCGAGCACCGCGGGTGGGACTCGTCCACCACGACCACGCGGCCGGTCTCCCGCGCAGTCTCCAGCACCGTTTCGCGATCGAGCGGCGAGGTCGTGCGAAGATCGACGACTGTCGTCTTCACGCCGCTCTTGGCGAGATTGTCGGCCGCCTCGTTGGCGAGATTGACCATCCGACCCATCGTGATGATCGTCACGTCGCGCCCTTCCCGGGTCACGTTGGCCTCGCCGAACGGGATCGCATAGGGCTCGTCCGGCACTTCTCCCTCGACGTCGTACAACGTCTTGTGTTCGAACACGATGACCGGATCGTCGTCCCGGATCGCCTGGATCATCAAGCCCTTCGCCTCGTAAGGGTTTGACGGCAGCACGACCTTGAGGCCCGGGATGTGCGTGAAAAGGGGATAGAGGCACTGCGAGTGCTGCGAGGCCGCGCGGAAGCCGGCGCCGTACATGGTGCGGATGACCACCGGGGTCACCGCCTTGCCGCCGAACATGTAGCGGAACTTGGCGGCCTGGTTGAAGATCTGATCGAAACAAACGCCCATGAAATCGACGAACATCAGGTCGGCGATCGGTCGCAGCCCGGTTGCGGCGGCCCCGATCGCCGCGCCGATGAAGGCCGACTCGGATATCGGCGTGTCGAGCACCCGTTCGAGTCCGAATTGCGGCATCAGGCCCTTAGTGACGCCGAGCGGGCCGCCCCAGGCGTCCTGCTCGCCGGGCGCGCCGGCGCCGCCGGAGACGTCTTCGCCTATCATGATCACGCGCGGATCGCGCTCCATTTCCTGACGGATCGCCTCGTTGATGGCTTGGCGATAGCTCTTCTTCGGCATCTTCGTCCCCTCAGTAACGGTTGTAGACGTCGGTTGTCAGCGCGGACGCAAGCGGCATCGGCGCGACTTTGGCGTACGCGGCCGCGCGGGCGATCGACGCCTTCACGTCAGCGTCGACTGCGTCGAGTTCGCCGGGCTTGAGCAGCGAGGCTTCGATCACGCGCTGGCGGAACTGCATCAGCGGGTCCTTCGCGGCCTTGTAGTCGGCCACTTCGCCAGGCCCCCGATAGGTTGTCGCGTCGCCCTCGAAATGGCCGAAGTAGCGCAGCACCCGCGAATGGATGAGGCTGGCGCCGCCACCCGAGCGGGCGCGCGCGATCGCCTCTCCCGCCGTCTCGTAGACGGCGAAGAAGTCCGACCCGTCCACCTCGACCGAGGGCAGGCCGAAGCCCTGACCGCGGCCCACCTGCGTGCCGCCGACGGAATAACTGCTCGCGGTCGCCTCGGCGTAGCCGTTGTCCTCGACCACGAATACCGCAGGAAGATTCCAGACCTTGGCCAGATTGTAGCTTTCGAGAATCGTGCCCTGGTTGGAGCCGCCGTCGCCGACGAAACAGACCGCCACGCCTCCGGTCTTCAAGACCTTCGCCGTCAGCGCCGCGCCGCAGACCAGCGGACCGCCGGCCCCGACGATGCCGTTCGCCCCCAGCATGCCTTTGGAGAGGTCAGCGATGTGCATCGAGCCGCCTTTGCCCCCGCACAGGCCTTCGCCGCGTCCGAAGATCTCCAGCATCATCGCATCGGTGTCGCAGCCCTTGGCGATGCAATGGCCGTGACCGCGATGGGTCGAGGCGATGACGTCGCGGTCGTCGAGATGCAGGCAGACGCCGACGCCGGACGCTTCCTCGCCGGCATAGAGATGCACGAACCCCGGAATGCTCCCGGCGGAGAATTCGTCGTGCACCGTGTCCTCGAACTCGCGGATCGTCCGCATCTGACGATACGCGCGGAGCAACTCTTCTCGCGGCAACTGCAGTGCGCTTGCCATTTTCTCTCCTCCCTTGCGCCGACTCGGCTCGGTCGACCTCGTCCGCATGCGCGCGTGATCCGCGCCGTCATGTCGGGACAAGAGCCGTTGCGACCGCTCGCGGCAACATTGTCGCGTTCGCGAGCTTTTGGCAATGCCAAAGCTAGATCGCACGGCCCGCG
>JBAQGU010000296.1:0-3748 GCA_049287975.1 Roseiarcus sp. | reverse complement strand
CACGCGCAGGCTGCTCGGCAACCTGTTCGAGCTGCGGGACCTCGGGGCCAAGGACCTCAAGGGCATCGCCGCGCCGGCGCGAGCCTGGGCGGCGCTGCGGCCAAGCCATGCGGAAGGCCGCTTCGAGGCGTTGCACTCCAGCGGCCTGACCGCGCTGGTCGGCCGGGAAGAAGAATTTGAATGGCTGCTGCGGCGTTGGTCGAAAGCGAAGAGCGGCGAAGGCCAGGTGGTGCTGCTATCCGGCGAGGCCGGCATCGGCAAATCGCGGCTTACGGCCGCGCTGCTTGAACGTCTCGCCTGCGAACCAAACACTAGGCTACGCTACTTCTGCTCGCCGCAACATACCGACAGCGCGTTTTATCCGATCATCGGCCAAATGGAACGCGCCGCCGGACTGACGGGGGACGATGCACCGCCAACGAAGCTCGACAAGCTAGATGCGGTGCTCGCGCCGACCGCGACCTCGATCGAGGACACTGCGCTGTTCGCCGAAATGCTGTCGCTGCCCAACGATGGACGCTATCCTGCTCTCTCTCTGACGCCTCCGCAACGACGGCAGCGAACGCTCGAAGCACTCGTATCGCAGGTGGAAGCGCTGGCGCGCCAAAGTCCGGTGCTGATGATTTTTGAGGACGCGCATTGGACCGATCCCACCAGCCTGGAAGCGTTCGGCCGGATGGTGGACCGGATCGCAGGTCCTCGGGCGCTACTGATCGTGACGTTCAGGCCGGAGTTCGATGCGCCCTGGATCGGGCGACCGCACGCGACCGCCCTCACAATCAATCGGCTGGCACGGCACGAAATCGACGCCCTGATCGACCGCGTTGCCAGCAACAAACTCCTGCCGGCGAGCCTGCGGCAGGACATCGTCGAGCGCGCCGACGGCATTCCCCTGTTCGTGGAGGAAATGACCAAGGCGGTGCTGGAGGCGGAGAGCGAGACCGAGGCGCGGCGGACCGCAGCGGCTATTCCCTCCCCCGCGCTCGCGGTCCCGGCGAGCTTGCACGCTTCGCTGATGGCGCGGCTCGACAGGCTCGGCCCCGCCAAAGAGTTGGCGCAGATAGGGGCGGCGATCGGGCGTGAGTTCTCGCACGCCCTGCTGGCTTCGGTCGCGCGAAAGCCGGAGGTGGAGCTGGGATCGGCGCTCGACCGTCTCATCGGGGCTGGCTTGCTGTTCCGGCAGGGCGCGCCGCCGCATGCAACCTACTTGTTCAACCACGCGCTGGTTCAGGACGCGGCCTATGGCACGTTGCTGCGCGAGCCGCGCCGCGCGCTTCACGCCCGCATCGCCGAAGCCATTGAAAAACAATTCGCGGAGATCGCCGAGAAGCAGCCGGAGCTGCTGGCGCGTCACTGCACCGAGGCCGGGCTGATCGAGAAGGCGGCAGCTCTGTGGGGCAAGGCGGGACAGCGGTCGATGGAACGTTCGGCGCTGGTGGAGGCCGTGGCGCAGCTAACCCGCGCGCTTGCCCAGATCGCTTCCTTGCCCGGCACGCCCGCGCTGCGTCGCGAGCAGATCAAGCTTCAGGTGGCGCTCACAAACTCTCTGATGCACGTCAAAGGATATGCTGCACCGGAGACCCGGGGGGCTGTCGAGCGGGCACAGTTGCTCATCCAACAAGCTGAAGAGCTCGGAGAGCCTCCAGAAGACCCGCTGGTGCTGTTCTCGGTCCTCTACGGCTTCTGGGTCCCGAACTTCGCGGCTTTCAACGGCGACGCAATGCGCGATCTTTCGGAGAAGTTCTTGGCGCTCGCCGAGAAGCGAGGAGCGACCGTGCCCCTCATGGTCGGGCATCGCATTCTAGGCACTTCCTTGATGTGCACCGGAGACATTACGGAAAGCCGGCCGCACTTCGATCAGGCGATCGCGCTTTACGATCCTGCCGAGCATCGTCCGCTGGCGACGCGATTTGGCCAAGACATCCGGGTGTCGATCCTGGGCTTTCGGAACTCCGCCCTATGGTTGCTCGGCTATCCCGAGGCCGCGCTCGCAGACACTGAGCAAGCGCTCAATAATGCGCGCGAGATCGGTCACGCCACCACGTCGATGTACGCGATATACTGCGCATCGCAGCTCGATATCCTCTGCGGAAACTATGTAGTAGGGGAGGTACTTGTCGATGAACTTATCGCTTTGGCGGACGAAAAAGGTGCGTTGATCTGGAAGGCGTTCGGAATGTTGCAGCGGGCGCGGCTTTTGACCCTGACCGGCAAAGCCGCGAACGCAGTCCAAACGTCCGCCTCCGCGCTGATAGCGTTTCGGTCAACGGGATCAACATTCTATTTGCCTTTGTACTTATCACACTTCGCGAAAGCCTACGCGGAACTAGGCCAATTCGATGACGCTCGGCACTGCATCGACGAAGCGATGACGGCGGCGGAAACGACTAAGGAAAAGTGGTGGGATGCCGACATCCATCGCATTGCCGGCGAAATCGCACTGAAGTCGCCGCAGCCGGACATGGCGAAAGCGGAAGCCTGTTTCGAGCACGCACTCGCGGTCGCGCGCGCGCAACAGGCGAAGTCCTGGGAACTGCGGGCGGCGGCGAGCCTGGCGCGGCTGCGGCGCGATCAGGGCAAGCGAGAGGAGGCGCGCGATCTGCTCGCGCCCGTCTATGGCTGGTTCACCGAAGGCTTCGACACGCTCGACCTGAAAGAGGCCAAGGTACTGCTCGACGCGCTGGCGACGTGACGGCGCCTGCTGTCGGGGGTTACTGGCACGGCAACCCGCGCAACTTCGTGGCTCGAGCAGGGACGCCGAATGACGGGTCCACCAGCGTCGTGGCGCAGTACCCCGCGTTGCCACGCGAAACCCCGCGATGCTATAGCGCCCGTCGCGCCTCCAGGGGCGAAAGCCAAGGAACAATCATGGCCGTCGACCACACAGCGGTCCGCCGCATCGCGCATCTGGCGCGCATCGCCGTCAGCGAGGAGGAGGTTCCGCATCTGCAAGGCGAGATCAACGCCATCCTCGCCTTCGTCGCAGAGCTCGACGCGGTGGATGTCGACGGCGTCGAGCCCATGACTTCGGTCATCCCGATGAAGTTGCCGATGCGCGAGGACATCGTGACCGACGGCGAGATCGAGCCGCTCATTCTCGCCAACGCGCCGTTGTCGGAAGATGGGTTCTTTCTCGTGCCAAAGGTCGTGGAGTAGCGCGGGCCGCCTCGCATCACCAAGGAACCTCACTTGACCGACCTCACCGCCCTGACGCTCGCCGAGGCGCGCGATGCGCTGAAATCGCGGAACCTCTCCAGCGTCGAATTGACCGAGGCGCATCTGAGCGCGATCGAGCGGGCCCCGGGCCTCAATGCGTTTGTCGCGGTCACCGCCGACCACGCCATGGAGCGGGCGCGGGCGAGCGACGCGCGCTTGGCGAGCGGCGAGGCGGCGCCGCTCGAGGGCCTGCCCATCGGCGTCAAGGACCTCTATGCGACGAGGGGCGTCCATACGCAGGCGTGCAGCCACATCCTCGACGGGTTCAAGCCGCCCTATGAATCGACCGTCACCGCCAATCTCTGGCGCGACGGCGCGGTGATGCTCGGCAAGCTGAACATGGACGAGTTCGCGATGGGCTCGTCGAACGAGACGTCTTGTTACGGCCCGGTCGCCTCGCCCTGGCTGCCGCCCAACTGGAGCGCCGATCGGGCGCGCGCGGCGCTTGGCGGCGACAAGCGCGGACTGTTGACGCCCGGCGGCTCTTCGGGCGGGTCGGCTTCGGCGGTCGCAGCAAAGCTCTGCCTCGCCG
>JBAQGU010000295.1:0-5359 GCA_049287975.1 Roseiarcus sp. | reverse complement strand
TTTCGAAAAATGCCGGCCGACGCGAACTTTGCGCGCAGTCTACTTGGCTTGCCCTTGCAGGTCATCCGCCATTTGCTTGGCGGCGTCGGCGGGGGCCATTTCGCCGTTCATCGCCGGCATCACGTAGTTGCCGGCCGCGTCGTAGACGGGAGAGGCGACGCCCGCCAGCACCGAAACGGGATCGAACACCGCGGTCTTCGCCAGCGACGAATAGTCCGAATTCGGCTTCAACGCCTTGAACGCGGCGCTATCCTGAACTGGCAGATAGGCGGGCACATGGCCGCCGCCCGCCCATTCGAGCGAGTGTTCGTTGAACCAGTGGACGGTGTCGAGCACGAGCTTGCGCTTGGCGGCAGGGACGGGGTCGCCCTTGCGGTTGGGTATCGCGAACGAATGCGAATCCGCCCAGGTCGCGGGATGCGCGTAGAACGTCGGGATCTGGATCGCGCCCCAATCGAAGATCTGGCCCTTCTTGGCGAGATCGACCATCGTCGGAATTTCCCAGACGCCGTTGATGTGCAGCGCCGCCTTGCCCGAGGTGAAGAGGGCGATCGAGGCCGGATATTCGGTCTTGGCGGGGGTCCAGCCGCTCTTGACCCATTTTTGCATTTCCGCCATCGCGGTCGTCGCTTTGGCGAGATTGTCGCCTTCGAGGAACTTGCCGTCCTTCAGGAATACGCCGTCCTGCTGGCTGAGCAGCGTATAGAAGATTCGCCACATCGTCGCGCCGTCGGCGGTGGGCGTCGACAGACCGACGACGCCGCCGGTCGTCAGCTTGGCGAGCGCGGCGTCCCAGTTCGCTACGCCGTCCAGCCCCTTGGGCTTGCCGTCGTCGCCGAGCAGCCCGGCCTTCTGCAGCAGCGGCTTGTTGTAGTAGAGGATGATCGAATGAATATCGAGGGGGACGCCGTATTGCTTGCCGTCCGGCCCTTGGCCCGCCTTCCAGTTGGCGGGGCCGAAGTCGCTGCTCTTGATGCCGGAGGCTTCGAGCTCGGCTGGCGTGATCACGCTCAACGAACCCGTGGACACGCCCAGCGGCATGCGGGATTCGTGATAGGTCATCACGTCGGGGCCTTGGCCCACGGCCGCGGAAGTCTGCACCTTGGTGTAGAACGGCACCCCCCACTCGAGCGTCGTCGCCTGGATCTCGACGGTGTTCGCATGCTCCTTGTTGAACTCGTCGAGCATCGCCTTCATGCGCACGCCGTCGCCGCCGCTCAGAAAGTCCCACCAGACGATGGTGTCCTTTGCCTGCGCGACGCCCGTCATCAGAGCGGTCGTCATCAGAGCTGCGCCTAGGATTTTTCGGATCACGTCCTATCCTCCCATGATTATTTGCAACGTTCCTCGTCGCCCGTACGTAGACTGCGACGCTGGAAGGACGCGCCTTCCAGGGGTGACTGAGAGACCATAGAGGCCTTACGATTTATGATCAATAGGGCCGATGTTTACCCGTGCATCGGGTTTGACTCAAATACAGCGAGCCTTTTTTCGTGGGCGCTCCAGGACTCCACGCCGTCATGGCCGGACTTGTCCCAGGACTTGTCCCATCCACGTCGTCCAGCCGCATCACGCGTCAGCGCACTGTCGACGTCTCTCGGCGAAGCATTTGGACGAACGCAAGCCGAACCACGTGGATGGCCGGGACAAGCGTGGACAAGCCCGGCCATGACGGCGAGGGGCGTCAATCTGTTGTCCAGAAGTCGGCGCTGACCTCCCAAGCGACGGTCCCGCGCTTGACGGCGCCCGCCCATATCGGCTCATATGTATCCAAGAAATGGATATAGACCGCGAAAACGCATTGCAGCGAGGAAACATGAAAGCGTCGGTCACCGCCCATCGGGAATATCAGATTTCGAAGATCGATAATCGGGTCTACGGCGCCTTCCTCGAACATCTCGGTCGCGCGATCTATACCGGGATCTACGAGCCCGATCATCCCAGCGCCGACGCAAACGGCATGCGCGGCGACGTCGCCGGACTGGTCCGGGGCCTGAAGGTTCCGATCGTGCGCTATCCCGGCGGCAATTTCGTTTCCGCCTACAATTGGGAAGACGGGGTCGGACCGCGCGAACAGCGGCCGACGCGGCTGGACCTCGCTTGGCACACATCGGACTCGAACGCCGTCGGCGTTCACGAATTCGCGGACTGGTGCCGCTCCGTCGACGCCGAGATGATGCTCGCGATCAACCTCGGTTCGCGCGGGCTCGACGATGCCCGAAATTTCGTCGAATACGTCAACGGCCCTTCCGGCAGCCACTGGGGCGACCTGCGCAAGAAGAACGGGCACGCGCAGCCGTTCGGCGTCAAGCACTGGTGCCTGGGCAATGAAATGGACGGCCCCTGGCAGATCGGCCACAAGACCGCGCACGAATATGGACGCCTCGCCAACGAGGTCGCCAAGACGCTGCGGGCTTTCGACAAATCGCTGGAGCTGATCGTCTGCGGCTCCTCCAATTCGGACATGAAGACCTATCCGGAATGGGAGCGCGTGGTGCTCGAGCACACATACGATGCGGTCGATCACATTTCGCTGCATATGTATTTCGCCAACCGCGCCAAGAACACGGCGAACTATCTCGCGCTCAACGAGAAGCTCGACGCCTACATCGGCGCGATCGCCTCCACGATCGAATTCGTGCGCGCGAGCAAGCGCAGCCGCAAGAAGGTGACGATCTCGTTCGACGAATGGAACGTCTGGTACCATTCCAACGCGCAGGACCGCGAGATTCTCGGCGGGAACAAGGGCTGGCCGCACGCGCCGAGACTGCTCGAGGACATCTACAACTTCGAAGACGTGCTGCAGGTCGGCTGCATCCTCAACACGTTCATTCGCCGTTCCGACGTCGTCAAGATCGCCTGCATCGCTCAGTTGGTCAATGTGATCGCCCCGATCATGACCGAGCCGAAGGGCGGCGCCTGGCGGCAGACGATCTTTTATCCCTATTACTTCGCCTCCGTATTCGGACGCGGCGCGGCCCTCCAGCTCGCCGTCAAATCCCCCGGCTACGATGCCGACGTCGCCGACAACGTGCCCTATCTCGACATATCGGGCGTTCACGACGAGGAAGCGGGAACGCTGACGTTCTTCGCGGTCAACCGCCATGGCGCGGAGACGCTGGACCTCGCCGTCGCTTTGCAGGGTTTCGGCAACGCAACGCTGATCGATCATCAGGCGATGACGCATGCGAATCTCGAAGCGGCGAACACTTTGAAGGACATGCACGCGGTCGGGCCGACCAAGGGATCGGGCGCCGCGGTCGTCGACGGCGCGTTGAACGCGAAACTGCCGCCGTATTCCTACCAAATGTACCGGCTGAGCGTAAGCGAGACGTAGCGCCCCTGTCGGCGCGGTCGCTGACCGGGGGCTTCGCTTGGGTGACACTCGGAAAGAGAGGCGCTCAACCACAGCCGCGCTCGGCGAGCGCGGCTACGTTCACGAGAACGCCCGGACTCTTCTTTCCGGCAGATGGCTTCGTCGGAAAGAGGCGGAATGCGCGAAAGCCCGCTGACCCGCTGCGCGGCGACTGCGCCCATGTTCAATTTTGAACATCCACGGAATGAAATTCGCGCTTCCGTAGCTGCGCTCGTCGTGCAACTAACGATTGTGACGCGGCGAGAGGGGGCAAGGAGCGTATGCCGGTTCTGCGTTACGTCGCGCAAATCGTTTACACCGGAAGACAGTTTTTTTCTTCAATCAAAATAAATCCGGCTTTTCTCGGCAATCATAGCAAGATCGTCTACGTGAGCCGGACGCTTCATAAGAGCATATACTTCAATTTATTCCCGAATTGGCCGATGTAATCTTGCATTTTCTATCGGCCTCAAGTCCAACACCCGAGCACGGAGGTTCTGCAAATATGGACGCTGCTGATTTGATCGATTTAAGAACCAAGCTGAACATCAGCCAAATTACCCTGGCCAGCCGAATAGGGCTCAGTCTCAGAGCGTTTCGAAACATTGAAAATGGGAAAGTCAGGCTGCGCCGAGTGCACGAGCTCGCAATCGAGAGAGTCCTGATAGACTATGCGATCGCACGAAACGATCCAGAGCTTCTCGGCGACCTACAGGTCAGATTGACCAATATGATTATGTTTGATTTTTCGGTCAGGGCTGGAGCGGGCATCGCGGCTGGGGATAACTATCGCTCGAAGCGATTCGATCTCGTGGATCGTGCGACCGGCGTGCGGAATTCTTCGATGGTGAGCAAGAACGCCCGGGCACAGAGCGATTTGGAAGCCTAATGGCCTTCCCCTCTCTCCGTTCTCACGGGGAGAGGCCGGGCGATTGGCCAGACAGGTATAGGACTTCCCGCCCGCGCAGCGGGCTGAACCGGCGGGGCGCCCTCACCCCGGCCTCTCCCCGCGAAGTGGCGGGGAAGGAGAAGAGGCGCCCGCTCTTCCCCTCTCCCCGTTCTTACAGCTTTCTTACGGAGAGGGAGGCCGGGTGGGGGCTGGGCGATTGGCCACCCTGGGCTGGGAAGCCACCCCTATTCATCCCGATTTCCCTCTCGACTCGGGGCTACGCGCGCGTGTTTTCGCTCGAAATCGATAGTGCCGATTTTGTCGGAACGTTTCTTTCCAAGAATCAGAATTTCTGCTATACCCCGAGTCATTGAAAAGTCGGGAAAAAACGCTTGCGTTCGGCGATTTGGCGCTTCGACAGAGCCTGCAACGGGTGCTTTAAAAACCGCGCCGTGAGACAACCACGTGTGCGGTCCGCATCCACTTTGAATTGGACCCCGTGAAATTATTTGGATCGTGTGTTTGATCCGTCCTGCGTGGTACTTCGCTTGTGACCTGGCCACTTTGAGGGAAGCGTCGACCTCTTGCGCCCAAGCGGTCGTTGGCTGCACTGCCACCCACGACTGAGACACAGACTTCTGGCCGTGCCCGAAATTATGTTCGAGCTCATAGCCGTGGTTTTTCAGAACGTTGAAGCTCTCGTTCTCGATTTTCCATCGCGACCGGCCGCAGGCGACGATTTCGGCGAATTTCGTCCCGGCGGGTCCGCTAGGGGTCCGCAGTGTCCGAGCAGCAATCGGTCGAAAAACGCCCGCACGGCATTTCGCCTTTGATAACAAGCCGTTGAGTGGTGCCGCAAGAGGGATTCGAACCCCCGACCCCCTCATCACGAAACAGCGGCTTATCGGCAGCATACCTAATCACGAGTGATCATTCGTCACGAAAACCCTTGACATTTCCTCGGTAGCACCTGATCACGGGAACCATAGGTGATCATGCGGCATCGCAAGATTGCTTCCCATGTGCTTCCCAAGGGATATCCGATGCGCCTGACGAAGGCAAATGTCACGAAGCTCGCGCTGCCGGCGGGCAAGAGCGAGTTGCTGGTCTTCGAC
>JBAQGU010000294.1:0-7232 GCA_049287975.1 Roseiarcus sp. | reverse complement strand
GGCTTGCGGTCGCCTCTCGTTTCGCTACACTGTGGTCGCAAAGGGTTGGCGTATCGTCAGTGCTGCGGCTTGCGGTCGCCTCTCGTTTCGCTACACTGCTCGTTCCATTGGTGCTGAGCACGCGGCTGCTGCGGCTTGCGGTCGCCTCTCGTTTCGCTACACTCGGCGTCGGCGACGGGACGACGACGAATTTGCTGCGGCTTGCGGTCGCCTCTCGTTTCGCTACACTGAGGGGTTGCTCCTGGTAGGGTCCGCAGGGGCTGCGGCTTGCGGTCGCCTCTCGTTTCGCTACACTTGCCCCCGCCGCAACTGCTTGAAACCAAATAAAAAGCAGGCGGCGGGCGCATCAAAAGAGCTCCAGTTGTGAAGGTGCGAAGGGCGTTGCCGCCCGCTTTTTTCCCCAAAAAATTTTAATTCGCGAAAACTGCCGATCCGTAATCGTCAAGAATCGCACCTCTCCGGCGGGCGGCAGTTTTTGTCCCATCCTGCCGACATGCGCGTCCGCATTCTCGATTGAGGCGCAGTGGCGAGAATATACGGAGAACTGCATCATCGTGAAGCCGTCGTCGAGCAAATCCTTGCGAAATCGCGAGTAGGACTTGCGCGCGGCTGGCGTTTCGGTCGGCAGGTCGAACATGGCGATGACCCACATGCTGCGCCACCCCCAAGGCAAATCCCGCGCGCGGTGGGTCTGCGCCATTACGTCAGTCCCCGTCGTCCGGGAAGAGGTCGGGCCCCAGCGGCAGGCCCTCCGGCAGAACGAGCGTTCTTTCGCCGCCGGTGAGGGCGCGGGCCAGCGAGGCCGCGCTCGCCTCCAGCGCCAGCAGCAGCGGCAGTTTGCGGCCGCTGACTTTGATCGTCTCGTTGAAGATCGACAGCAGCGCAGCGCGAATGGCGCGATCGTCCAGCCGCAAGTCCCGGCCCATCTCCAGCGTCAGCAATTTGACGCGCCAATCGATGAACGGCCGGTATGGCTCGAAGAGATCGTCGGCGAGACAAAACGGGTTGGCGCGATTCTTGTGGAATACGCCGAGCGAGGGAATGAGCCCGCTGGCGACGACCGCGCGAGCGAGCGCAGCGCGCACGACGGCGTAGCCATAGTTCAGCGCCGCGTTGATTCCTTGCGCGTCGCGGTCGCGGCGAAAGTCTCTGCCGAACAGCAACGGCCAGTAGCGTTGCGCGCCTTGCGCCTCGAGATTGTCGGGATCACCGGACCGCACGCGCTCCGCCATGGCGGCGAGGCCGTTCGGTTCGGGACTGAAATGATCGAGCACGCCCCCCTGCTGCCTGAGCTTGGCTGACACCAGCGCCCGCCAAATCTGCTTGCGCGCGGGCTCCGAGACCTCCACCTGCGCGCGGTGCCGCTCCGTCTGCACGTGGTGCGCGTCGAGCGGCAGCATCATGCCGAGCGGCAGATGATCGGGACCGGTCACCATCGCGGTCGCGCCGGCCGCCAGCAATTCGATGAAGACGGACTGGGTATATGTCGCGCGTCGGTCGTCGACGATCAGGACGCCAATGTCTTCGATCGGCAGCATCGCCTTGGACTGCTCCGGGCGCTCGATTACGAGCTGCCGATGGGCGACCGAGAGGCGCGTGCCCGAGGTGGCGATCTCGATCGTCTTGCGAAGCATGGAACACCCGCACGCACTATTGTTACATTTTGCGGTATAGTTACGCCTGCTGTGTTAAAGCGCAAGCCACAGCCACCTCAGGCTTGCGCTCATGGATGCGCCAAGTCGCTATGCTTAGAGCCATTCGTCGTCCGCAGTGGTCCTGGCGTCAATCCCCGGCCGCGCGAACACGGCCAATTGGATCAACCTGTATTTTCTTGGGTTTTAATTTCAGAAGTCCCGGTATCGTCGGCTTGAAAACCAACGCTTGCTTTGTCGGCCGCGCTTCGGTGTGCGGAGCAATCGTCAATTGTCCGTTTGATTTTATCTCGCGCACTACCCAGAATTTAGCTCGGCTGTCGCTGAGCGTCAGCATATCGCCCTTAGAAAAACTCATCTCTAGAACTCGGCCTTTCCCATCCCGTCGCAAGACAACCTCCCGCCGCGCGGCGCTTCGCCGGAGCGCTTCAAACAGACTGACGATTTCGTATTCCGTCTGGCCTTCCGCGGACCTGTAGATTGCCACGTGATGTTTAGCTTCAGGATCGACAAAGCCATTGTGCGCCTGGGAGAGCCCAGAAACTTGGCGCTTGCTAGTGAGCCGGACTTTCCGAATTATCGACCCACCCTCCGTGAGCGAAAGCGGTGCAGCCATCGCCTTTTTGAGATCACCGTCATATTTCAAAAGTTGCTGCAATAATGCTGCTCGAACCGCATGGTCTCTTATTACATATCGCGCCGATTCCAAGCTCTCGGCCTTGATGTCTTCAACGGAAAGCGCGCTAACCGGCACGCGGTTCACAATTACGCGGTAATTTACGCCGCCGACGACTACGTTCTTGTCGGTATCGCCGTAGACTGTCTCTTTGTGCAGCGGCCCAGAAATCTTCTTCCGCACCCGATGCGAGACGACGATTTTGTCAACGGCTCGCTTGGCGTCTTCGCGAATGTCTTTCCAGGGCTTCGGCACGATCGCCTCGTCCGGTTTGGCGCCACGTCCCCTCTCGTATTCGCTTTCGACCTGGAAATACCGAGAGAGCTTTTGCGTATAGCCGCCGTCCGCGCAGGCGACCACCAGGGCGTCGATCGCGTGGTGACGATGATCGGCGCGCGTCTTCTCGCCATCCTCGGCGAGAACGTGGTTGAGGCCCCAGCGTCGTCGCAGTTGCGCCGTCACCTTGCCGGTGACGGGTTGCACATTGACATTGCCGGTCGGGCCGACATCCGGCCACAGCCGCTTCAGGAATTCCGAGGCCTGTCGTGCCGCGTACCCGGTGTCGTTCAACTGGCGGCTCGCGAAATCCTCGGGCATCGACTCGGCGCAGAAACGCTTCGCCTTGCCCTCAGTCATCCGATCCTTGCCGACCATCTTCCAGACGCGATCCTTCGCGGCCTGCCAATCGTCGGGCCGTCCGCGAAAATACTCGAAGGGAATTCTATTGCCCTTCGCGCTGTTGACTTCTTTCTGGCAGAGCGTCTTGTTGCGCGCTGAATTGTCGAGGGATTTCGACAGCGGCCAAATATGTTCGAAGTCGAAGCGCGGATTGCCGCTGAAGAGATCTCCGAAACCGATCTGGTCGCCGGTATAGGGGCAACGCTCGCCGCACTCGGTCCAGAGCAACCATTTCTCAATATCGCCGTCCTTGGGGTCGGCGACCCCGTTGGCGATCAGATCGATCCGCGCCCGCTTGCGCAACGCCTCCTTCTTGCGCATCCCGGCCGCAATTTCCTCGCGCTCGCGCTTCGACTTGCCGACATCGCGCGCCAGTTCGACGCGGATGAGGTCCGGCTTGCCGTATTCGCCGATGAGATTGTTGACGATCTTACGCAACTCGTTCTGCACCCGCACCACGGTAGGGTTGCGAATGGTCTTGATCCGTTCGGCTTCCTCGCGTTGGGCGTGCGTTGCGTTCCGGTCGGCGCGCGGACTCGGCAGGCGGTCGAGGGTTTCGCCCGTGGGCTGCTCGCGTGCGGGAAAATTTTCGTCGCGCCAGCCGGCCCATTCCGGCCGCGTAAGGAGCGAGCCGAGCCTTTCGCCCCGCTCCAACATCGGCATCAGCTTTTGCAGCGCCGTCGTCGAATAGGCGTCCCAGCCTTGCGGAAAATGCAAGGCGACGAGCTTCGCCGCTTCGCCCGGCGATGCGCAGAATTCGTCGATCAGCCGGCGCGCGAGATTCGCGCGACGCGAGGCGCGTTCCTTCTCCTGCCGGATGACGACCCGCTGCGTGCCGATCTCGTGATAGTCGGCTTCCCAAAGCTCCTTGGGTATGAGGTATCGCAATTCCTGTTTGCGCGGGTGAGACGCCCAGCGTGGGCCCAATATTTTGGCGAGATCCGCCTCGACGAAGTTGCCCTTGAGGCCGCTCGTCTCGTCCTTGTCTGTTTCGTGATTGAAGCGCAGCGTCTTCGCGCTCATCCCACGCGCTTTGAACAGCGGTTCCAGCGCGGTACGTGCGCGGCCCCAAGTCAACGACTTCTGAGTTCGTAGCGCCTTTAGGATCGCCGCGCGCTCCTCGACGTCCAGTTGCCGCGCGTTGCCGCCGCTAAAGCCGAGATTGTTGAGCTTCTCCAACATCACGCGCTCCTGGCTGAGCCAAGAGCCCTTCGGACACAGCGCCTCGCCGGGCATAAGCCGGCATTTTCCCAGCGTCGACTTGCGCCAGAACACGGGACGCTGCTTGAAGATCGCCTCATGGACCGCGCCGCGAAACACCAAATCGCGCAACACCGGGTGATGGTTCTGCTGAATTAGGACGAGCCTGTCGTATTCCTCTTCGACGATCGCCCGCGTCGCGTGTTCGCCGCGCCTCCTGACGTCGGTCCCGCGCCCGGCGAGCGCCTGTCCGAGCGTTTGGCCGGACGTCGTCAACTCGGCGGACAGATGCGCGCGGGCGGCGCTCGCTCCGGCTTCGTCCTCCGTCGCGCTCTCCTTGGGCTCGGCCCTCTTCCTGCCGCGCGGCTTCGTGGACGCTTCGGCTCCGACTCCGGGCTCGGCTTCGCCGTCGCCGCTCTCCGCGAGGTCGCGCTCCTTGAAATGCCGGCGCTTCGAAAGATGATACAGCGCGCGCCCGAGTTCGAACGGGGACAGCGCTTCGGTCAGACCCTTGGCGCGCAGGGCGTAGGGGTCGGCGCTCATTGTCGCGCGCCATTGGTCGCCACCGAAGGGCGGCAAGAGACCGCTCGACGCCAACAATTCATTGAGCGAGCGCCGCCGCTCTCGTCGCCGCCGCAATTGCCGCCGCATGATGCGCTTGGCGCGACGCTGCTGGTTCAGCGGCGTGCCGTCGGGATCGCGCGCTTCGGGGAAGATCCGAACACCGAGGCGAGCGATGCCTCCGCTCTCGCGCTCCTTGTCGAGATCGATCAGCGCGAAGCCGATGGAGGTCGTGCCGATGTCGAGGCCCAGGATGCGCATTGAACTTCCCCTAACTTCCCCCGAACGCGCATTGCTCGTGCGCCGGTTGCATGGTATTCGAATTCTCGTAGTGAAACGAGAGGCGGTCGCTTGTCGCAAGCAAATGACCCTTCGAGCGGGCTGGGCGCCCCAAGGTCGATCCGCCCCGTACACGCCCTCGGCATCGCCGGGGGCGTTTGCGTTCTGCGGCGCCGTTGGCCGTGGTTGCCTTGGGCGGATTTTTCTTTGCGATGAAGAGAAAGCATGCTACGCTCAAAATTATGATGATCAGAATAGGAGTTCTCCTGTTTATCACCGGTCGCGGAGTCGCGCAGCTCAGCGCCCGGCGCGAGGATTTGCGGCCGAGGCCGGCGTCATCGGCTCCGGCGTCGAGCGCGTACGACGCGGGATCGCGGCGCGAGGCTGAGGGCAAAACGCTCGCCCGGAAATGGCGCCGCAACGCCTTGAAAAGGTTGAATCCGCGCCCGGAAATGGTATGGGCTGGGACGCCTCGAACCTACAGCATCTGGTGCACGGGCGCGTCGCTGATCGGGGGAGCTTGGGAGTTACGGGGGGAAACTTTTCCTTGCTGCAAGCCGTTGAAAAGTCCCGAAATGGGATTGGAATCTCGCGACGCGCGGCGCGCCAGGGGGCCGGGTACTCCGCGGCGCGGGCTTGGGAATGCCGCGGTCGACGCCGGGAGGGGAGCGCGGACAAAGTTCGTATCGCAACCCTTTGAAAACGAAAGATTCGCGACCAGAAACCGCTTTGGTTGCGGGCTGCGGCAATCGCCGTCTCCGACGAGCGTCCGCGGTCGCGCAGACTTGGTCGCGGCGCGGCGGGGGATTTCCCTTGACTTGTTGCGCTGCATCATAGATAGCAGCCGCACCGCGATCACTCGCGGTCGAAGCGTGCCGGCCGCGTGAAGGGCTCATGTCCTCCTGCCGTGCGCCTTTTCACGCCCCCAACAACGTCCGGACACGCGGGGCGTTTCCCCACAACAAAAACCTTGGCCGCCGTGCGCTTGTTCGCGTGGCGGCGGTCGTTTGAAAGAAAGTCAACTTGGAAAATTTCAATGGCTTCGGCCTCGCCGAGCCCCTCGTCAAAGCGCTCGTCAAAATGGGTTACCATAAGCCGACGCCGATCCAGGCGCAGGCGATTCCCGCTCTGATGCAAGGCCGCGATCTCGTCGGCATCGCCCAGACCGGCACCGGCAAGACGGCGGCCTTCGCGATGCCGATCCTCCACAAGCTCCTCGCCGATCCCCGCCCGGCGCCGAAGTTCGGAGCGCGGACGCTCGTGCTCAGCCCGACGCGCGAACTCGCCAGCCAGATCGCGCAGAGTTTCCGCGACCTCTCGGCGGGGCTCCCGTTCAAGATCGCCGTGATCTTCGGCGGCGTGCCGCATGGCGCGCAGATTCGTGCGCTCGCCCAGGGGTTGGATATCCTGGTTGCGACGCCCGGCCGATTGCTCGATCACTTGGACGCCCGCGCGGCCAATCTCGGCGCCGTCGAGTTCCTCGTGCTCGACGAAGTCGATCAGATGCTGGATCTCGGCTTCATCAAGCCGATCCGACAAATCGTCCGCGGCATTCCGAAGAAGCGGCAAAACCTCTTTTTTTCCGCGACGATGCCGACCGACATTCGCGCGCTCGCCGCCGAGCTGTTGCGCGATCCCGTCGAGGTGGCAGTGACCCCGATAGCCAAGACCGCGGATCGAGTCGATCACAGCGTGATCCTGGTCGACGCTGCGAAGAAGCGCGACATGCTCGTCGAACTCTTCAAAAACCCGAAAATGACGCGCACGATCGTTTTCACCCGCACCAAGCGCGGCGCCGACCGCGTCGCAAAAACCCTCGAAGAGGCCGGAATCGTCGCCGCAGCCATTCACGGCAACAAGAGCCAGGGCCAGCGCGAGCGCGCGCTGGAAGCGTTCCGGGGCGGCAAAGCGCGGGCGATGGTCGCCACGGACATCGCAGCGCGTGGCATAGACATCGATGGCGTCAGCCATGTCGTCAATTTCGAGCTACCCGACGTTGCCGAAGCCTATGTTCACCGAATCGGGCGAACCGCGCGGGCAGGCAAGGCAGGACAGGCGATCTCGTTGTGCGACGGCGCCGAGCGCGATCTGCTCCGCGCCATCGAGCGCCTGACGCGTCTGCGTCTGTCGACCGAGGACCGCCGCGGCGCGAACGCCCCGCCGCCAGCGCCGGTGCTCGTCAAAGC
>JBAQGU010000293.1:0-2248 GCA_049287975.1 Roseiarcus sp. | reverse complement strand
TCGTCAACCTGCTCGACATGAGCACGCAATGGCAGCCGTCCGCCGGTTCTGACGGCGTGTACGAGGGACGCGACCGGAAGACGAACGAGTTCAAGTGGACCGGCAGCCGTGTCGACCTGATCTTCGGTTCGCACGCGCAGCTGCGGGCGCTGGCGGAAGTCTATGCGTGCGCGGACTCGAAGGAGAAGTTTGTGAAAGACTTCGTGGCGGCGTGGACCAAGGTGATGAACGCGGATCGCTTCGACCTGGCCTGATCTGGACGGAAAGGCGTTCGAGCGCGGCTGAAGCCCAGCCGCGTTCGAACGTCGCGCGACATCAAGGACGAGACAGCAGAGCTTCGCGGCCGCGCGCGCGAAGCTGCGCTCCTACGCAACGCCCAGGAACCCTACGAGATCACCGAAATTTTCGCGCCCCATTTGTGAATGCTACTCACAAGCGCCTGCAATTTCTACCGACTACTCAAAAAAGGGATTCGACGCTATCTTTGGCTGCAGACACGAGGCCAAAGCCGTCCACGGCTGGCCGTGGATCAAGGGAGCAGAATATGGAAATCATCCGAGCGGGCTCGAAGCCTTCGGGCCGCGGGCCGGAGGCCTGGTTCACCGGGACAGTCCGCATCGATCCCCTTTTCAACGCGTTCGACCCCGCGCGCGTGCAGGGCGCGAGCGTGACGTTCGAACCGGGCGCACGCACGGCCTGGCACACGCACCCGCTCGGCCAGACGCTCGTCGTCACGGCGGGCTTCGGCCGTGCGCAGCGATGGGGCGGTCCGCTCGAGGAAATCCGCCCCGGCGACGTCGTCTGGTTCGCCCCCGGCGAGAAACACTGGCACGGGGCGTCCCTGGCGACCGCCATGACGCACATCGCGATCCAGGAAGTCCAGGACGGCAAAGTCGTCGATTGGATGGAGAAGGTCGCCGACGAACAGTACCGGGTCTGACCGGGAGCACTCGCGAAATCCATCATTGAAGCCGCCGCGGGATGCGTTCACTCGGCGGCGACGCTTTGCAACGGCGCGCGAGGTCCGAGCTCCTCGCGCACCATGTCTTGAAACGATTTTACCGCCGCCTCGTATTTGGGCGACAGCGGCCCGCGATCGTAGATGCCTGCGTTCAGGTTACGCTGCACGCCGGTGATGATCTCAAGATCTTCCGTGACGATCTGCGCCGACCACTCGGCGGATTGTCGGTTCTCTTCGGCCTTTTCGGGCGAGACGTCAGTGAAGAAGTACCAATTGATATGCTTGATGCGGCCGGGACCGAGCGGTTCGATGGTCGCGATCGAGCTGCCCCAATCATAGAGGTTCAGCATCAGGCAGGGAAAGCGGTAGAAGTAGAGCCCGCGGGTGAGCCCGCCGTCGCGCCTGGGCGCATGGAGGTGGAAGAATTTTTGTTCCGCGTAGATGTCGATCCGATAGTTGTCGATGTCCATCGCCGCGCAGAGCCCGGGATGCATCGTCCGGCAGTGATAACATTCGAGATAGTTCTCGCCGTAGGTCTTCCAGTCGACCGCGCAGTCGCGGTCCTTCGACATGAAATACTGCTGCTGTTCGAGCGGGTAGTCGGCCGCCATTTCGTGGATCGGGCCGAGCCACTCCACCAGGCTCGGGCCGCCACGTTTCAGCCTGAGAAAGACGAGGCCGCGCCATTCCTCGGCGTCGATCGCGTAGAGGCCCCAGGCGTCCGGATCGAAAGCGGCGTCGGACCCGAAATCGAAGGCCTTGTTCAAGCGTCCGTCGCGCGTATAGCTCCAGCTGTGATAGGGGCAGACGACGAGCTTGCCGCACCGGCCGCTGCTTTCGCCGAGGAGCTGCGCGCCGCGGTGCCGGCAGACGTTATGAAAGGCGCGAACCCGTCCCGCGTCGTCGCGTATCGCGAAAACGGGATAGCCGGCGACGGTTCCCGTTACATAGTCGCCAGACTCCCGCAAACGCTCGGACCAGGAAAACAGCATCCAATTCCCAGCGAAAATCTCCCGCCGCTCCCGCTCGAACAGAGCCGGATCGCGATAGTCCCGGGAAGGCAGCGTCCAGTCGAACTCGGTCTTGGTCGTTTGGGTCATGGGCGAGGATCCTGTCGTAAAGAGGAACGCGGCGCGGGATGAAATCACGTTCGATAGGACGGGTCCAGCGCGTCGAGCATGCGCAAATGCGCCGCCCATTCGAGTTGGAGATCGCCGTCGTCGAAGGCCATCTGGTCGTATTGCTCGCCGACCTTCCGGCAAATCTCCTCAGGCGGAACGACGAGTT
>JBAQGU010000292.1:0-3748 GCA_049287975.1 Roseiarcus sp. | reverse complement strand
GCGCTGGGAGGCTCTCGGCGCCGGCGGCAAGGAGCTGGCGCTGCTCGAGTTGCTCGCCCGCAATCCCGAGGAGAAGAAGCTCGTTTTCATCCACCATCGAGAGACGATGTCGAGCCTGGCGGACTTGCTCGCTCGCAACGGCATCGGGTTCGCCCGCTTCGACGGGAGCCTCAGCGGTCCCGACAAGGACGCGGCGATCGCCGATTTTCGCGATTCGGTTCCGGTCCTGCTCTGCACCGAATCCGGCGGCGAGGGCCGCAACATCCAGTTCTGCAACACGCTGATCAACTTCGATATCCCCTGGAATCCGATGGCTATCGAACAGCGCATCGGCCGCATCGACCGCATCGGCCAGAGCCGCGAAGTTTTCGTGTTCAATCTGGTCGCGCGCGGGACCGTCGAGGAGCAGGTGCTGCGGCTGCTCGACGAAAAGATAAACATGTTCGAGCTGGTGGTCGGCGAAGCCGGCGCCATTCTGGGAGAACTGGATGAGGAGCGGAATTTCGCCGATCTGGTGCTGGACGCCTGGCTGGAGACGACAGTGGCTGGCCGCGTCGAAGCGTTCGACGCCCTCGGCCGCCGGCTCGACGAAGCGCGGACCCAATACGGCGACGCGAAGGCGCTCGACGAGGCTCTGTTCGGCGAAGACTTCGAAACCGCGTAGCGCTGGGGAGCTCCGACGATGACGGCCTTGCGCGATTTCGTCGCCGACCTGATGGAGCGGGAGGGCGCTGCGGTCGAGACCGTCGAGCCCGACGGCCTCGAGGTGATCGCGCCGGCAGAAATTCGCGCCGCGTTCGGCTGGCCGGAACTGGCGCGGTTGGGCTTCGGCGCGGAATTGCCCGCGGGCGCGCAGCGCATCGGAATCGAAAGCGAATGGCTCGACCGCTTCGGAACGTTGCTCGACGGCCACGGCCGCCGCGCCGAGCGGCAGATCGTCTATGATCTGCCGCAGACGCTGAGCGATCCCGAGCGCGTGCTCCGCCATGCCCTCGATCTGCCCAACGGGGTATGGCGCTTTCAAAAGCAGTCGGCGACCTGGACCCGATGCGTCCTGATCGCGTTTCGCACCACGGCGGTGTCCGACGAGAAGCGCGAAAGCATCGTCTGGATCGGTTTCAACGCGGGCACGGGCGCTGCGTTGGGCGAAGTGCTGCCGCGACTGCGGACTTACATGGACGGCGAGGCGACCTGGCAAGCGCCCGATCCGGAGGCGCGAGAGGCGGCGGGATCGGGTTGGAGCGCCGCCCAGTTGGAGGCGCGGGTTCGACCGGCGCTCGACGCGAGCGTGCGGGTCGAATTGGCGCCGTTCCTGCGCGCGATGCAGCGCCGGCTCTCCCGCGACCATGCGCGCCTGCACGGCTATCACGACGATCTGCGCCGGGAATCTTTCAAGCGTCTGGCCGCGCTCGAAGGCGCCGAGGGAACCAAGGCCGACGCCGATCGCCTACGCGAAAACCAGCGAATCCAGGCGATCGAGCGCGAGTATCGGGCGAAGCTCGCCGATCTCAGACACAACTACGCGCTCCGCGTCACCGTCGATTGGATTCAGACCCTCGAGCTGTTCGTGCCGGTGCAGCGGCTAGAGGTGCTGATCCGCCGCCGCAAGGGCGAGCGCGTGATCCACCTCGACTGGCATCCGCTCGTTCGCCTGGCCGAGCCGCCGATCTGCGAGTGGGGGGTCGGCGCGGGCGTCACGCGGATGGTCTGCGACGAGCGCCTGCATCTGACGGAGCCCGCGGGGCAGGACCCGTGTTCCCACTGCGGCAAGCCGTTCTGCCGCGCGTGCCATCCCATGGCGTGTCCGAAGTGCGGGACGGCGGTGGGTCATGAACGTGCGGGTTCCCTCGGAGCGGAGCGGCCGGGCTGATTCTCGCGGTGGCAGGGGCCGTAGGTTCGTCTGCCTACGCGCCTGTCCCAACCCTCACAGATGCTGCGCCCAATCCTGCCGCCCATGCAGAACACGAACAATCAATATATTCTCGCCGACGATCCGATATATCACGACGTGAACCCCGAACGGATGAAGTCGCATTGGCGGGGAAAATTCGTCGCGCTCTCGCGAGGCGCGCGGATTGGCGGCGAGAAAATCGAACGTTCGCTCTAGTCCGCGATGGTATTTCTCCGCCTGGCGCAACCCGAACTCCGAGGCGCCGCAGCGAAAAATGGTTGTGACGTCAGCCTCGGCCGCATTCGTCAGGCGATAGCCCAAACTATTCCCTACCGAGCGCCGTAGCGCGGGCCGCGACCAGAATGTCGCCCATGCTCTTCTCGCTAACGCCGCTCTCGATCCCTTGCGAAATCAGGGCCTGCAGTTCCTCGACGACGCGCGCGCGCTCCTGATCGCGGCGTACTAAGTCGCGGACGTAGTCGCTCGCATTGCTGTAGCGGCCGCCGCGGGCTTGCGCTTCGACCCACTCTTTCATCGCGTCCGGAAGCGATACGTTCATCGTAGCCATTTCGCCGAATCCTTGGCTTCAACGATGCTTTGTATGACAAACTTTGTCAAAAATCGCAAGCGCCGTGGTTCCGTGGCCGCTACACCCGCAGCCTCGCGTTCGCCGCATCATAAAGCGGCTCTGCTTCGACCCGCGCCCCGACACGACTACCGAGAACTTCCACCTCCAGCGCGGTTCCCGGCTTCGCGAGATCGGTTCGGACGTAAGCCAGCGCGATCGCCTTGCCGATGGCGTGGCCATATCCTGACGATACGGTGAGGCCGACGAGCGCGCCGTCGGAGAAGACCGGCGAGCAATAGGGCGGGTCAGCTTCGCCCGCTTCGTCCAACACGAGCGACACGAGGCGCTCCCTCGGTCCCTGCTCTCGCTCCGCGAGAAGCGCAGCCTTGCCGATGAAATCCGGCTTGTCGAACGCAATGAGCCGGTCGAGGCCCGCCATCAGCGGGGTATATTCGTGAGTAAGGTCGCTCTTCCAGCCACGATAACCCTTCTCCAGCCGCAAGGAATCCATCGCGTACATGCCGAAATCGCGGATGCCGAACTCCTCGCCCGCCCGCCACAGCGCGCCATAGGTCGCCGACATATGTTCGATCGGCGCGTGCAATTCCCAGCCGAGCTCCCCGACATAGTTCACCCGCAGCGCCAGCATCCTGGCGTAGCCGATCTCGATCTCGCGCGCGCTCAGCCAGGGAAAGGCGGCGTTGGAGAGATCCGCCTCGGTCACGCGAGCGAGCGCCTCTCGCGCGCGCGGACCGGCCAGGATCAGCGAGCCGTAGCGCGCCGTGACGTTCTCGATCCGCAGCGAAGCGCCGGCGGGAAGATGCTCTTGCAGCCCATCCAGATCGTGCCATTCGGCCGTCGCGGCGCTGATCAGCAGGAACCGCTCGGGCGCCAGCCGCGTGATCGTGAATTCACTGAGGATCCCGCCCTTCGGGCTGAGCGTCCAGGTCAGCGCGATGCGGCCCTGGCGGGGCAGGCGGCCGCAGACGAGGCGGTCGAGCCAGGCTTCGGCGCCGGCGCCCTCCACGATCAGCTTGGTGAAGCCGCCGAGGTCGAGAATGCCGACGCGCTCGCGCACCGCCCGGCATTCCTCGCCGACCGCGTCGTAGAAGCCGGTCTCGGCGCGACGAAAGCTCGGCCTGGGTTCGGGCGGATCGCCGGCGCGCGGGAAATAGGCCGCGCGCTCCCACCCGCCGCGCGCGCAGAAGAACGCGCCTTTGGCTTTGAGGCGGTCGTAGAGCGGCGTCGTCTTGGCGGGGCGGCCGGCGGGCCGCTCTTCCAGCGGATAA
>JBAQGU010000291.1:0-1903 GCA_049287975.1 Roseiarcus sp. | reverse complement strand
AGCCGGAATAATGATCGCCTGGCTGTCGCCGGATTTGAAAGCGCGGGTTGTGGCTATATTCAACTCCGGAACATCCTCAAATATGTATCGACCGCTTCGCCACCGCCATCGCGGCTTCCTTCACCGCCTCGGACATTGTGGGATGGGCGTGGCAGGTGCGGGCGAGATCTTCCGCCGAGCCGCCGAATTCCATCAGCACACAGGCTTCGTGGATCATTTCCCCGGCGCCGAAGCCGACGATGTGCACGCCGAGCACGCGATCGCTCCCAGCGTCCGCCAGGATTTTGACGAAGCCCTCGGTGTGCCGCATCGCCCGCGCGCGGCCGTTGGCGGTGAACGGGAACTTGCCGACGTGATAGGCGACGCCGGCTGCCTTCAGCTCTTCCTCGGACTTGCCGACCACGGCGACTTCCGGGCTGGTGTAGACGACGCTGGGAATGACGTCATAGTTCACATGTCCCGCCTGCCCCGCGAGAATCTCGGCGAGCGCGACGCCTTCCTCCTGGCCCTTGTGAGCGAGCATCGGACCGCGCACCACGTCGCCGATCGCGTAGATGCCTGGAACATTGGTCTTGAAATGGGCGTCGATGACGACCTGCCCGCGTTCCATCGCGACGCCGAGCGCCTCCAGGCCGAGGCCCCGCGTATACGGGCGCCGGCCGATCGCGACCAATACGAGGTCCGCCTCCAGCACCAGCGAGGGTCCACCCGCGACAGGCTCGATCGTCGCCGCGGCGCCGCCGGCGGTCTTCGCGACGCCGGTGACCTTATGGCTCAGGTGGAACTTCAATCCCTGCCTTTCGAGCATGCGATGGAATTGCTTGGCGACCTCGGCGTCCATGCCGGGCAGGATGCGGTCGAGGAATTCGACCACGGTCACCTCGGACCCCAGCCGTCCCCAGACCGAGCCGAGTTCCAGGCCGATGATGCCGGCGCCCACGACCAGGAGCTTCGCCGGGGGCTTGGCGAACGCCAACGCGCCGGTGGAGGAGACGATCGTCTTCTCGTCGATCTCGACGCCGGGCAATTGCGAAACGTCGGAGCCGGTGGCGATGACGATGTGCTTGGCCTCGAGCGTCGATTCCTTGCCGTCGCCGCCTTTGACGACGACCTGGCCCGCCGCGGCGATCCGCCCCTCGCCGACGACCCAGTCGATCTTGTTCTTTTTGAACAGAAACGCGACGCCGTTGACGTTGGCGGCGACGGTGTCGTCCTTGTGCTTCATCAACGCCGCCATATCGAGCGCGGGCGGCCCGACGACGATTCCCAGCGGCGCCAGTTTATGCGCGGTTTCCTCGAACATTTCGGAGGCGTAGAGCAACGCCTTCGACGGAATGCAACCGATGTTGAGGCAGGTACCGCCGAGCGTCTTCATTTTCTCGACCACGGCGACCTTCATGCCGAGTTGCGCCGCGCGGATCGCGCACACATAGCCGGCGGGGCCGGAGCCGATCACGATGAGGTCGTATGTCATTTATTGTGCCTTGCGCGCGTGTTTACGCTCTTTGAGATATTTTCGATCAAGCCCCATCGAGATATTTTTAGATGAAGTCCCATCGATTCCGGTGAGATTCGAAGTCTTCCTTGCGAAAAGGAATTTTGCTCCAAACTACCGCCTTCAACAACAAGGGCGTTTGCCTCAGAAGCGGCTCGAACGTAGTATTCTGGATCGTCTGCTGGCAGCACCCGCTTGCCGACGCCGCTAAAATCATACCCGCGATTAAGCCCAACAAGAACGACGAATTCACAGTCGATGTCTTTCTTAATAGAAAACGAGTTAGCGTCCGTCGCCCATCTGCTCTTGACTTGAATCCTCGCAGACTTATTGCCTCTTATCGACGTGGCTAGGAGATCATAACCACGTAGGTTAGTGTATGCTTTATATGTTGGGACACCTCCAATC
>JBAQGU010000290.1:0-29217 GCA_049287975.1 Roseiarcus sp. | reverse complement strand
GGGTTCGGTGATCCTGACCGGCGGCCTCGATCTTTCACTTCCCTGGACCATCGGTCTCTGCGGCATCCTGCTGGCGGGCATGGTCAAGGGGTCGGACGGCAGGTTGATCTATGCGTTGCCGCTGGTGCTCGCCATCGGCGCCTTCATCGGCCTCGTCAATGGCGTCGGCGTGGCCCTGCTCGGCATATCGCCCGTGGTCATGACGCTGGCCCTCAACGGCATTCTGCAAGGGGCGGCGCTGGTCTATTCCAATGGAACTCCGGACGGGTTTTCCTCGCCGCTGCTGCGGCTTTTCATGACCGATCAGAAGTTCATCGTCACGCCGGTCGTCGTGTTTGTCGTGGCGTTCGTGGTCGTCGCCGTTCTCCTGCTGGGCCGCACCGCTTTCGGGCGGCGCATCTATGCGGTAGGCAACGGCGAGCGGGTCGCCGCGCTCTCCGGCGTCTCGGTCGGCCGCACACTGATCGGCGTCTACACGCTGTCGGGCCTTTGCTCGGCCATCGTCGGCGTGATGCTCACCGGCTTTTCCGGCCAGGCGAGCCTGGGGATGGGCGACGATTACCTCCTGCCGTCCATCGCGGTGGTCGTGATCGGGGGAACGCTGATCACCGGCGGACGGGGACATTATCTCGGCATGCTCGGCGGCGCCCTGCTGCTGACGACGCTGCAGACTCTGCTCGCCGGCACCACGCTCCCTTATGCCACGCGAGCGATCGTCTACGGGCTCGTCATGCTCGGCGCCGTGATGGCGCTGCGCGAACGCCGAAACTGATTGGGAGAGCACCTCATGCCGCAAGCGCCGAACACGATCGCTCTCGCGCCGGGAACGCGCGTCCTCGTCACGGCGGGCGCCTCGGGCATCGGGCGAGCGATCGCCGATCTGCTGCTCGCTCATGGCGCGCGGGCGCATATCTGCGACGTCTCGGACGACTTTCTCGCCGATTTCGCCAAGGCCTGGCCCGACGCCGGGCGCAGCAAGGCGGATGTCTCCTCGGAGGCCGACGTCGCGCGCATGTTCGCGGATGTGCGCGCGAAGCTCGGCGGCCTCGACGTGCTGGTGAACAACGCCGGCGTCGCCGGGCCGACTGGAGGGGTCGAGGACATCTCGCCCGCCGACTGGCGCCGGACGATCGACGTCTGCTTGACGGGCCAGTTCCTGTGCGCCCATTTCGCGGTTCCCATGCTGAAGGCCGCGGGTGGAGGCTCGATCGTCAATCTCTCCTCGGCGGCTGGGCGCTTCGGCTATGCCTATCGGACGCCCTATTCGGCGGCCAAATGGGGCGTGATCGGCTTCAGCCAGAGCCTCGCCAAGGAACTCGGACCCGCCAACATTCGCGTCAACGCGATCCTGCCGGGCATTGTCGAAGGACCGCGCATGTCGGGCGTCATAGCAGCGCGAGCCAAACAGGTCGGCGTTTCCTACTCCGAAATGGAGAAGACCTATCTCGACCGCGTATCGCTCCGGCGCATGGTGAGCGCCGAGGACGTCGCGGCGACGGTGTTGTTCCTGGTCTCCGAAGCCGGTCGCAACGTGTCCGGTCAATCGATCGGCGTCGACGGCAATGTCGAAAGTCTATGAAAGGGAATGCCTGTGGCCAAGGTCTCAATAGTCGGTACCGGTTTTATTGGTCGCGCCTGGGCGATCAGCTTCGCGCGGGCGGGACATGAAGCAACGCTCTGGGACAAGGAGCCCAGCGCGCCGGCCACAGCGCTCACCTATATCGAAGGCCTGCTGCCAGACCTCGCCGAGCATGATCTGCTGAACGGATCGGCGCCCGCGGAAATCCGCGCGCGGATGCGTGTCGCCCTGACGCTGGACGAGGCGCTCGCCGGCGCCGAGCATGTGCACGAGAACACGCCCGAGGACGTCGCGATGAAGCGCGAGATATTCGCGCGGCTGGACGCTTTGGCGCCGCCGGGGGCGATCCTGGCGAGTTCGACCTCGGCGATTCTGCCTTCGAAATTCACCGAAGAGCTGAAGGGGCGCGCGCGGTGCATGGTCGTCCACCCGATCAATCCCCCCTACCTCATCCCCGCCGCGGAAGTCGTGCCGGCGCCCTGGACCGACCCCGAGGCGGTCGAGCGGACCGCGGCCTTCCTGCGCGCCGCCGGGCATGCCCCGATCGTGATGAAGCGCGAGATCGACGGCTTCGTCATGAACCGGATGCAGGGCGCCCTGCTCGAGGAAGCCTTCCGCCTCGTCGCCGAGGGCTATGTCTCGGCCGAGGACGTCGATGTCGGCATTCGCGAGGGGTTGGCCCTGCGCTGGTCGTTCATGGGGCCGTTCGAAACCATCGACCTCAACGCGCCGGCCGGCGTGCGCGATTACGTCGATCGCTACCAGTCGATCTACGAGGCGATCTTCCCGACAGTGCAGTGGCGGGCGGATTGGGCCGGTCCGGTCCTCGATGCGATCGAGGCGGACCGTCGGGCGAAAACCCCGGCCGAGGCGCTGGCCGAGCGCCAGCGCTGGCGCGACCGCCGCCTGATGGCGCTCGCCGCCCACAAGCGGCGCGCGGGAAACGAAATCGGAACCTGAATTCAGCCAAAAGGAGAAGACGCCATGGCGATATCAGACAAAGTCATCATCACTTGCGCCGTGACCGGTGCGATCCACACCCCGACCATGTCGCCCTATCTGCCGATCACGCCCGATCAGATCGCCCAGGAGGCGATCGCGGCCGCCGAAGCGGGCGCCGCCATCCTGCATCTGCACGCTCGCGACCCGCATACCGGCAAGCCCGACCAGACGCCCGAGGCGTTCGCGCGGTTCCTGCCGCGCATCAAGCAGAGCACCAACGCGGCGATCAACATCACCACCGGCGGCAGTCCCTACATGCGCGTGGAAGAGCGCGTAAAGCCGGCGGCGACCTTCAAGCCGGAAGTCGCCTCGCTCAACATGGGATCGATCAATTTTGGTCTCTATCATCTCCTCGACAAATACAAGACCTTCAAATTCGATTGGGAGAGACCGCATCTGGAGGCGACGCGCGATCTCGTCTTCCGCAACAGCTTCAAGGACATCGAATTCATCCTGGCGACCTGCTACGAGAATGAGACGCGCTTCGAGTTCGAATGTTACGACATCGCGCATCTCTACAATCTCGCGCATTTCGCCGATCGCAAGCTCGTCAAGCCGCCGTTCTTCGTGCAATCCGTGTTCGGCCTGCTCGGCGGCATTGGCACGCATCCCGAAGACGTCGCGCACATGCGTCGCACCGCCGATCGGCTGTTCGGCGACAGCTATCGCTGGTCGGTTCTGGGCGCCGGCGCGAGCCAATTGCGGATCGCCGCGCAAGCCGCCGCGATGGGCTCGAACATTCGCGTCGGGCTGGAGGACAGCCTGTGGGCCGGCAGAGGCAAACTCGCCAAGTCGAACGCCGAACAGGTCGCGCTCGCGCGCAAGATCATCGAAGGGCTGGGCAAGGAGGTCGCGACTCCCGACGAGGCGCGAGAAATCCTGTCGCTCAAGGGCGGCGACAAGGTCGCATTCTAGGAGAGCCGCATGTTGCGCATCGAAGTCGTCTGCGCGGATCGCGATCAACTCGGCGAGGGCCCGCTGTGGGACGTCGAGGAGAGCCGTCTCTACTGGATCGATTCCTACGGGCCGGCGATCCATGCGATGGACGCCAAAGGAGGAGTCAAGCGGAGCTGGCAGGTCCCCGAGCCGATCGGCTCGATGGCGTTGCGGCGAGGCGGCGGCGCGGTGCTGTCGCTGCGAAGCGGCTTTCATCTGTTCGACTTCGAGACAGGCGAGGTTCAGCGCATCCATGAGACCCAACCGGGCGAATTGCGCGCGCGGCTCAACGACGGCAAGGTCGATCGGCAGGGCCGGTTCGTCGCCGGCTCGATGGATTTCGAGGAGCGCGACGGGGTCGGCAAGCTGTTTCGGCTCGATCCCGACCTGACGCTTCACCAACTCGACGACGGGATCATCTGCTCGAATGGACCGTGCTGGAGCCCCGACGGGCGAACCTTGTATTTCGCCGATTCCAGTCGACGAACCATCTACGCCTATGACTACGACATCTCGACGGGCGAAGTGCGCTCGCGCCGCGCGTTCGCGAGCTTCGAGAAGCTTCGCGGCTTCCCTGACGGCGCGACGGTCGACGAAGAGGGCTATGTCTGGAGCGTCGAAGTCTATTCGGGGCGCCTGGTGCGCTTCGATCCGCTCGGGGTGATCGATCGCATCGTCGGCCTTCCCGTCCAATCGACGACCAGCCTCACCTTCGGCGGCGACAACCTCGACATCGCCTATGTCACGTCGATGGCGCGGCCGATGGGCGGCCAATATCATCGCGAGCGCGAGGCGGGCTGCCTGTTTGCCGTCCATGGGCTCGGCGTGCGCGGCCTGCCTGAGCCGCGCTTCGCCGGCTGAATAAACGCTGTCATTCCCGGGACTCCAGGGCCACAGCACGCGCGGCCAAGTCTGGATCCCGCTTTCGCCGGCATGACACTCGCGCTTTTACGCATAATGCTACCAGTCAAAAAGGGAGGAAACGATGCGCATCGAAGTGCTGGCGGACGTCAAGACCACGCTCGGTGAAGGGCCGCTCTGGGACCCAGAGCAGGAGCGGCTCTATTGGATCGACAGTTTCGACGGTCGCGTGTTCCGCGCCACCGCGCAGGGAAGCGAAATCCGCTGCTGGGACGTGCCGCAGAAGATCGGCTCGATGGCGCTGCGCAAGGACGGCGCCGGCGCCGTCGTCTCGCTGCAGCGCGGCTTCCATCTGCTCGATTTCAAGACCGGCGAGGTTCAGTTGATCGTCGACCCTGAACCCGGCAAGACCAACAACCGGCTCAACGACGGCAAGGTCGACAAGCATGGCCGGTTTGTCGCGGGCTCGATGGACACGATGGAGGAAGGGCCGAACGGCGCGCTCTACCGTCTCGATCCCGACTTCTCGCTGCACCAGCTCGACAGCGGGATCATCGTCTCCAACGGCCCGTGCTGGAGCCCGGACGGCGCGACCTTCTATTTTGCGGACACATGGACGGGCGAAATCTGGCGCTACGACTATGACCAGTCGACCGGAGCGGCGACCAACCGGTGCACCTTCGTCAAGGTCGACACTTCGCGCGGCGGCGCGGCCGATGGCTCGACGGTCGATGCGGAGGGGTGCCTGTGGAACGCGCTGGTCTACGACGGACGGCTGGTGCGCTACGATCCCAGCGGCCGCGTCGATCGGGTGATCGAGATGCCGGTCAAGAAGGTCACCAGCGTGATGTTCGGCGGACCGAAGCTGGACGTGCTGTTCGTCACATCGATGGCCAAGCCGCCGTTGCCGCGTTTTCCCGGCGATGGCGTGCTGCGAGGCAGCCTGTTCGCGATCTACGATCTCGGGATCGTCGGCGTGCCGGAGCCGCGCTTCGGGGCGTGAGAAGGGGGCGGCCGCGATGCAAATACGGCGGCGAGCGGAGAGCCTCGCGGCTTCGGTTGGTTGCTCGGAGCCCGTCCTCGCACGCCGCGAATATTTTCTGGTTCTGTGCCTTTTCAGGGGGTTGCAGGCAGGATAATTTTCCTCCCCCCTTTCGGGGCAGCGCATCGCCGCGCGCAAAACGAAGCAATACCAAAACATCACGTACTCTTTTGGCTAATCCCACAACCCTGTCATTCCCGCGGCTCGTCAGCCTGAGTCACGCGCGGTCAGCCGCGCACCCATGTAACAGCCCATACAATTTCCCGGCGCTATTCAATGTTTTCAAGCCTTTGCGGCGCCATTTCCCGGCGACTCCGTTTTGTCAGCCTCTCGCGCCCCGATCCCCGCGACCGAAACGCCTCGGTTCAAAAGTTCGACGATCGGCTCGTCGGTTTCGTACGAGAACAAATGTAGAACAACTACGCAACTTTGGCAAGGAATTTGTCGAGCGGCTTGGGAACTGCCTGATTCAACCAGTTTTCTATGGGCTATCGCCGCGCGGAAGCCGAGCCACGTGGATGGCCGGGACACGCGGGCCGTGACGGATAGGGCGGATGGTTGAGAGCTTACGCGCCTGTTTCCTGTTAGCCGACCGCGGTCCGACTCGCGCCGGCCGCCACGAAATCCGCGCATCGGCTTCCCAGCATCATAGCGGGGGCATTGGTGTTGCCGGCGTTGATGTTCGGCATGGCGGAGAGATCGCAGACGCGCAGCCGCTCGACGCCGCGCACGCGCAAGCGTGAATCCAGCACCGCCATCGGATCGTCGCCGGCGCCCATCCGGCAGGTCCCACTCGGGTGATAGTTGGTCTTCACGAATCGACGGCAGTGATTGATCAATGCCGGATCGCTGAGATCCGCCGGATCGGGGATGCCGATCCGCGCGATCCGATCGGCGAGCGGCGGGGTCTGAAAGGCGCGCAGGAAGAACCGTTGGCCGTCGATCATCGCCTGCATGTCGGCGGGATCTTTCAGGAGATTTGGCGAAACGAGCGGCATTTCGTCAGGATGGGCCGAACGCAATCGGACAAAGCCGCGCGACTTCGGCTTCACGACCACCGTCGTCACGGTCAAGCCATAGGTGTCCTCCACGAGTCCCAACGCGTCGCGATCGAGATAGACGATCGGCACGCAGAAGGCCTGGATCGTCGGTTCGCCATCGGAATTCACCGGGTTGACGAAGGCGCCCGCTTCGACGCCGGCGGTCGTCACGCGCCCCGTGCCGAACAGCTTGAATTGCAGTCCATTGAGCAGCATGCGCCAGCCGACGCCCTGTCGATAATATCCGTATGGCCCATTCGCCATCGCGACGATCGGGACTTCGGGATGGTCGATCAGGTTCTCGCCGACGCCCGGCAGATCGACGCGGCATTCGATCCCGTGCGTCTTCAGTTGAGCGGCGGCGCCGATGCCCGATAGCATCAACAGTTGGGGCGTCACCAGCGAGCCGGCGGCGACGATCACTTCGCCGTCCGCCGCGGCGCGGCGCTGCACGCCAGCGGCGTCGCGCCAGGTTACGCCCACCGCGCGGCCGTTCTCGATTTCGATGCGCTCTACCTTGCAATGCAGGCGAACGGTCAGATTGGGGTCGCCTTCCAGCGGAGTGAGGAACGCGTATGCGGCGCTGCTTCGTTTGCCGCGCCGGTTCATGAATTGGTAGAAGCCGACGCCGCGCTGATGCGGGCCGTTGAAGTCGTGGTTGTATGGCACGCCGAGCGCCTGCACGGTCTGCACGAACCAGCGCGAGATATCGTCGATATGGCCGGGGTCGGAGACGAGCAACGGACCCGCGGCGCCATGACACTCGTCGAGCAACCGATTGTTGCCCTCCATGCTGCGAAAGTGCGGCAGCACATCCGACCATGCCCAGCCCGGATTGTCGTTCTCTCCGCGCAAAGAATCTTGCCACTCCTGATAGTCGGAGGGCCGGCCGCGCATATAGACCTGCGCGTTCACCGACGAGCCGCCGCCCAGCACGTTGCCTTGCGGGATGTCGTGCGAGCGTCCGTTCAGATGCTCCTGCGGCACGGTCTTGTGGTACCGCATGAATTTGCTGCCGTTGATCATCTTGAAGATGCCCGGCGGCATGTCCAGCGAGGGATGGCGGTTGGAGTGACCGGCTTCCAGCAGCAGAACGCGAGCGCGAGTCTCCTTCACGAGCCGCGCCGCGGCGACGCAGCCGGACGAGCCGCCGCCGACAACGATATGATCGAAGGTCTCGGTCATTTGATCTCGCTCGACGCTAAAGGCTTGTCAGGAAACAACCGCTCTATCCGTCATTGCGAGCGAAGCGAAGCAACCCAGGGGATCTCCATGTACGGCTCAGTCTGGGTTGTTTCGCTGTCGCTCGCAATGAAGACCTCTCGATTCATTTATTTGCTGAGGGTGGATTCCCGCTTCGCGGGAATGACATGTGTCAGCTGACCCTACCGGGGATTTACCCTCGGATCGAATCCAGGCCTTTCCAATCGAATGCGATTCCGTGCCCCTCCCGATCAGGCGCGATCGCGAAGCCGTCCACAATCCGAAGAGGATCGGCGATATATTTCTCGAGCCCGAAGCCATGGGCTTCGAGATAGGACCGATTGGGCAAGGCGGCGAGCAGATGGACCGTGACGTCATGCGCGCCGTGACTGGTCACCGGAAGATTGAAAGCCTCCGCGAGATGCGCGATCTTCATGAAAGAGGTGACGCCGCCGCAATTGGTCACGTCGGGTTCTGGAAACGTCACGCCGCCGCAACTGATGTAGTGCTTGAATTCCCAAAGTGTGCGCAGGTTCTCGCCGGCGGCGATCGGCACGCCTCCTTCGCGGACGATCCGCGCATGTCCTTCCGGGTCCTCGGGAACGGTCGGCTCCTCCAACCAAGTCAGATCGAATGGCTGTAGCTTGCGCGCCGCACGAATGGCGTCGTCGACCGACCATTTCATGTTGGCGTCCGCCATCAGCGGGAAGCCATCGCCGAGGTGGTTGCGCATCGCCTCGACGCGGTCGACGTCCTCTGACAGACGTTCGCGGCCGACCTTCATCTTGATGGCGCGAAACCCCCTGTCGAGATTGTCGTCGGTCTGCCGCAGCAGCTTGTCCAACGGCAGGTCGAGGTCGATGCCGCCGGCGTAGCAAGGCACCTTCAGATCGAAGCCGCCGAGAAAATTCCATAACGGCAGTTGCGCCCGCCGCGCCTTCAGGTCCCAGAGCGCCATGTCGAAGGCGGAGATGGCGAGCACCGTGGGGCCGCCGCGACCGCCGTAGTGCAGGGCCCACCAGGCCTTGCGCCAAAGCCGCTCGATCTCGTCGGCCTCTTCGCCGACGAACAGCTCCCGCATTTCGCGCGTCAAAACGGCGTCGATCGCAGCGCCGCTGCGTCCAACGGTGTATGTATAGCCGACGCCCTCGGCGCCGTCCAAATCTCTCAGCCGAACCGTGTTGAGTTCGAATGCCCGTATTTGCCCATGCGTGCTGTCGCTGAGCACCGTCGGCAGGGGGATGCGGTAAAAGCCCGACTCGATCGTCACGAGTTTGGCCATGCTGAACGTCCTCCCATAGAACCAGGCAGGCGAGCAAAAGAGCCGCTTTCCGATTGCCCGCCATTCCTGTCTTCACTTGAGCCGCAAGTGGCGGCCGGGGCGCCTCATTGTCAAGTAACGCGGCGCGACCCGTCATTGCGAGTGTAGCAATCCACGGTTCTGCCGCCGCGCATTCGCCGATTTGGCCGCGGCAAGTTCCGGAAACAGAGACTACACGACCGTTTTTGGACTTCGTCTACGGACAATCTCGTGGAGAGATGGATTGCTTCGCTACGCTCGCAATGACGGTTGGGCGTGGCCTCACGCGGCAGTCACAGGGAGGGTTTCGGCTCTCGTTCACCGGCTGTTTCGGTTTTTTGTGGCTCGACGGGATTGTGAATACGGGGTGGGACCTGCCCGCTTGCCCGACAACAGGGTCACCTGATACATCTGAATCGACGCTGCCGGTCGAGCAGCCATTTCGGGAGGAGAAGTCAATGATCTTGAATCGTCGCCAATTCTCAAAAACCTCGCTCGCAGCCGCCGCCGCCACGGCGATGCCGCGGTTCGCGCGCGCGGAAGCGCCGAAGACCATCGCGCTCATGTTCGACGCCTTCGATTCGGACTTCTGGATCACCGGCAATTCGATTCTGAAGGCCAAGGCCAAGGAGAACGGCTGGAATACGTTGGAAACTATCTCCAATCGCGACCAGAACAAGCAGAACGATCAGGTCAAAGCCATGGTCGAGCGTAAGGTCGACGGAATTATTTTCATTCCGACCGACAACAACGCGGCGATCCCTGCGATCCGTACGGCGAACAACGCCAACATACCCATTATTTTCTTCAACCGGCCGCCGGCGCCCAATAGCTATAAGTACGTCGCGATCCAAGCCGACAATCGGAAGATCATGCAGATTACGGTTACGTCGCTGATGGACATCGCCAAGAAACAGGGCGGCAAGTACAAGGCCTGTCTGCTGATGGGCGATCTCGGCGACAACAATGCGGTGCAGCGCCGCGACGGCGCGCTCGACATTCTCGACCAGAACAAGGACATCGTCGAACTGGTGGCGCGCGTCGCGACGGAGTGGAACGCCGACAAGACTTTCGCCGGCCTGACCAATGCGATCCAGGCCCATCCCGACGTCAACCTCTTGATCTCTCCTTCCGATTCCGAGGACGCCATCATCGAACAGGTGCTCAAATCGGCCGGCAAGTGGCACAAGACCGGCGAAGAGGGTCATGTCCTGTTTTCCGGCTTCGATGGCGATCAGAACGGCTACAACCTGCTGAGCACGAAATATATGGACGTCAACGGCGTTCAGAACCTGTTCTTCGAGGTCGACCTCGCCTATGGCGCGTTCAAGGACATCTGGGCGGGCAAGCAGCCGCAGCAAATGCTGATCGATCCGGGCTTCGCCATCAGCCAAGCGACGCTCGAAGCCAAGCGCGACGATATGTGGGGCTACCATGTCTGGAAGGAAAAGAACAAATAGAAGATCTCGCCCGATGCGCATGGCCGCTCGGAATCCTCGCAGCGCCGCGGTATGAAACGTGACTGAGGCCAGCGGCGCGTGGACAGATGCGACGGGCGGGGTCAGATCCCGCCCGCTTCGGCTGTTGCGCAAGATCCTGTTCTCCGAATACCTGGTTCTCTGTTTCACCCTGTTCTATGTCGCTGCGATCTGGCCTTTTGTCCCCTAGATCGTCAGTCCGACCAACCTCGAGGATGTTTTTCTCCAAGTGCTTCCGCTGTTCATCGCGGCGATCGGGCTGATGCTCGTTCTGATGGTGGCGCAGATCGATTTGTCGGCGACCTCCATCATGGCGATGGCCTGTGTGGTCGGCGCGTCGATCATGTCTGAGCAAGGCGGGTATCTCGCCAGCAGCGCGCTCGCGCCGTTGGCGGCGGTCGCCGCTTTCATCACCATCGGGCTGGCGATCGGCGCGTTGAACGGCGTCTGCACGGCCTATTTTGGCATGCCTTCGTTTCTGGTGACGCTGACCACCATGATGTTCTTCAGCGGCTCGGCCATCTGGTACACCGCCGCCCACACCGATTCCGGGTCGAGTATCGGCGCGCTGCCAGCGAATTTCGTCCAAATCGGATATGGCGGCGTTTTCGGCGTTCCTTACGCCGCCATCATCACCGTCGTGATCGCGATCGGCGCGCACCTCGCACTGTCGCGTTCGTTGTTCGGCCGCTGGCTGTTCGCAGTCGGCATCAATCCGAGGGCGGCGGCGATTTCCGGCGTTCCGGTCAAGCCGGTGATCGTGGGAACCTTCGTCCTTTCCGGTTTGTTGTCGTCGATCGCCGCCATCATTTACACCGGCAGGCTGGAGGCGGGCACGCCGATCCTCGGCCAACGCATCCTGCTCGACATCATCGGCGCGGCGGTGATCGGCGGCGTGAGCTTGTTCGGCGGCAGCGGTAAAGTCAGCGGCGTCTTCTTCGGCGTGTTGTTCCTCAGCGTCGTCGACAACGGGTTGCAGCTTCTCGGCCTCTCGTTGTCGGCAGTCTATGCGATCAAGGGCGCGGTCATTCTCTTTGCGGCGGTGACCGACGCGTTGCGTCACCGCGTGCTCGAGAGGGGATGACGCGATGAGCGAGGCGCTCCTGCGCATCCAGAATCTCGACAAGAGCTTCTTCGGCGTAAGGGTGCTGCGCGATGTCGGTCTGGAGTTGCATCGCGGTCGCGTCCTCGGTCTCGTCGGGGAGAACGGGTCCGGCAAGTCGACGACCATGAACATTCTCGGCGGCATCCACCAGAAGGACGGCGGCCGGATCGAATTCGACGGCAGGGAAATCGCGCCGCAGAATTCGCGCGAGGCGCAGGCGCTCGGCATCGCCTTCATTCATCAGGAACTGAGCCTGTTCCCCAATCTCAGCATCGAAGAGAATCTGTTTCTCGACCATTTTCCGAGAGTCTCCGGCACCTTGCCCTTCATCGACCGGCGGCGGATGCGCGAGCGCGCCAAGGCGGCGCTCGCGCTGGTGGACCTCGATATTTCGCCGGGCACGCCGCTGGGCCGCCTCGCACAGGGCGAGCGGCAGCTCGTGGAGATCGTCAAGGCGCTGAGCCGCGAGGCGCGCCTGATCATTTTCGACGAACCGACCACCTCGCTCACGGCGCGCGAATCGGAGCGGCTGTTCACCATCATCGAGCGGCTGCGGGGCCAGGGCATCGCGATCATCTATATCAGCCATATCCTCGGCGACGTCATACGACTCTGCGACGACATCGTGGTGCTGCGCGACGGGCAAGTGGTGGCGGCCGAGCCGACGTCGGCGCTGCACATCGAGCGCATGATCACGCTGATGGTCGGGCGCACGATCGATCATCTCTTCCCCGAGCGCACGACGAAGCCGAACGATGACCGGCCGGCGCTTTCGGTGCGAGGCCTCTCGCAGCCGGGCACGGTGAAGGACATCAGCTTCGATCTCCATCGCGGCGAGGTGCTCGGCGTTTCCGGCCTGATGGGCTCGGGCCGCTCGGAGCTCGCCCGGATCGTCTTCGGCCTGGATGGTTACGAGTTCGGCAAGATCGCCATCGATGGCGCGGAGCTGCCGCCGCGTTCGCCTCGCCAGTCGATGGAGCGTGGACTCGCCTTCCTCACCGAGGACCGTCGCGGCGAGGGTCTGATGATGGAGGCCTCGATCCGCGACAACATCGTGCTTCCGTCGCTTCCCGAGCACGCCAGCCCGTTTCTGCATTTCATCCGGGCGAGCGAGCTCGGCGGTCTGGCCCAAAAAATGGCGGAAAAGGTGCATATTCACGCCCGCTCGCTCGACCAGATGGCCGTGCGTACGCTTTCGGGCGGCAATCAGCAGAAGGTCGTGATCGCCAAATGGTTGCTGCGCCGACCGTCGATATTCATTCTCGACGAGCCGACGCGCGGCATCGACGTCGGGGCCAAGTATGAGGTCTACAAGATCATCAACCAGTTGGTCGGCGAGGGCGCGGCCGTGCTGTTCATCTCCTCCGAGATCGAGGAGTTGATCGGCATGGCTGACCGGATCATGGTCATGAGCCGCGGCGAGGTTCGCGGCTTTCATGACCGGGCGCAATTTCAGCGCGAGGCGCTGATGCGCGCCGCGTTGTGGGATTGACGGGGCAGAAGCCGATATGCGCGTCGATCGCCACAGAATCGCCCTGATCTTCCTGCGCTTCGCGCCGTTCCTGCTTTTCGCCGTCCTGCTCGTCGCCTTCGGCGCCTTGTCCGACCGCTTCCTGACTTTCGCCAATTTTCGCAACATCCTTACGCAGGCCACGCACGTGGCGGTGATGGCGATCGGCATGACCTTCGTGCTGCTCGTTCGCGGGGTCGACCTGTCCGTCGGTTCGGTCATGTACCTCGCGGTCGTGGTTCTCGGTCTCTATTTGCACGACTGGCCGCTTGTTTTGTCGATTCCGACGATAGTTTTGATGGGTCTGTTGTTTGGCGCGATCAACGCCTGGTTCACGGTCTACTTTCGTATCGTCGCGTTCATCACCACGCTGGCCAGCCTCTTCATCATCCGCGGGCTGGCGCTCAATCTCTCCGAGACCAAGATGGTCCATCAGAGCGACACCGTGCAGACGCTGGGGCGATCCTCGGCCCTGGGCGTTCCCTGGGCGATCTGGATACTCGCCGTGGTCGCCCTGCTCGCCTGGATCGTGCTCACCCAGACGCCCTATGGGCGACAAATCTATGCGGTCGGCGCCGATCCCGAGGCGGCCGCCAAGGCCGGCATTCGCGTGAAGCCGATCGTATTCTCGGTATTTTGCATCTGCAGCGTCTGCGCTGCGATCGGCGGGCTAATTTCCGTGTCGCAGGTCGGCGCCGCTTCAGCGACTTTCGGCTACCAGAAGGAATTCCCGGTGATCGCCGCCGCGGTCCTCGGGGGCACGAGCCTGTTCGGCGGTCGCGGCGGCGTGATTGGCAGCATCTTCGGCGCCGTGCTGGTCCAGACGACGGAAAACGGCTTGGTGATGATCAACGCCGATCCCTATCTCTACCCGCTGGTCAACAGCGCGATCATTTTCATTGCCGCCTGGGTCGATGGTCAGCGAACGGCGATCATCGACCGGCTCGAACAGCGCAAGATCCGCATCGAACCCGGTTGAGCGCGTCGTTCGCCCCCTACTTTGATCCAGGAAAGGAACTCGCCCATGGCCAACCGCCCCTTCACCGCCGCCGATCTCAAAATTCTCGAGCGCTGGGACACGCCGACGATTTGCAATGGCCTCGAACTGGTCGCGCCGGAGCGGCGCGCGATCGGCTTCACCGTCGAGCCGATGGTCGCGGCGGATCGCAAGCTGCCGCCGATCGTCGGCCTGGCGCGCACTGGCTTGATCCGCGCGAAAGAGCCGCCGCGCGGCCCGATTCCGCCGCGCGAGGATTGGTACGACTATGTCGCCGCCCAGGAGCTTCCGACCATCGCGGCGATCCAGGATATCGACGACCGTCCCGGCTATGGGGCGTTCTGGGGCGAAGTGCAGTCCACCGTGCATCTCGCGCTCGGCGTCAAGGGTTGCGTCACGAACGGATCGTTCCGCGACGTCGACATGTTGGCGCCGGGATTCCAGATCATCGGCGGCCGAATCGGACCGAGCCACGCCCATGTGCACATGGTTCAGATGCGCTGCGAAGTGAATGTGTTCGGCATGCTCGTACAACACGACGATGTCGTCCATGCCGACTATCACGGCGCCGTCGTCATTCCCGCCGATGCGGTGCGCAAGCTGCCTGACGCGATCGACCTGATCTCGCGCCGCGAGAAGGCGATCCTGGACATGGCCCGTGCCGAAGGCTTCACCAGCGCCAAAATGCGGGACGCGCTGAAGCGAGCGGGCGAAATTCACTGAGGGGCGGCAATCAATGACAAACGCATCGCTTCGCGTGGGCGTCATCGGCTGCGGATTCTTCGCCCAGAACCATCTGGCGGCGTGGGCCAGCATGGAAGAGGTAACGCTCGCGGCGGCGTGCGACCTCGATGAGAGCAAGGCCCTCGCGGCGGTCGAGAAATTCGGCGCCGGGGCGGCCTATCAGAGCGCCGAAGAGATGCTGAGGCGCGAAAAGCTCGATTTCGTCGATATCGCCACGACGATGGGATCGCACGCAGCCCTGGTGGAGCTCGCGGTGAAATCGTGGCTGCCCTTGATTGTGCAAAAGCCGCTGGCGCCGAGCTGGGAGACCTGCGTGGCGATCGTCGACACTTGTCGCTCTTCCGGCGTGGCGATGATGGTCCATGAGAACACGCGCTTCCTGATGCCGGTGCGGGCGGCCCGCGGCGTCATCGACTCTGGGGCGCTGGGTTCCCTGACATGGGCGCGCATCTCGTTTCGCACCGGCCACGACATCTACGCCAAGCAGCCCTATCTCGCGACCGAGGAGAACTTCATCATCCTCGATCTCGGCGTCCACATGCTGGATGTGGCGCGCTATCTCATCGGCGACGCATCGCTCCTCTATTGCCAGAGCCAGAGCGTCAAGCCGGGCATCCGCGGCGAGGACATGGCGACGATCATGCTGCGCCACCAGAATGGCGCGACCAGCGTCGTCGAATGCAGCTATGCCAGCAAGCTTCATCCCGATCCGTTTCCGCGCCTGACGTTGCAGGTCGAGGGAACGCGGGGGAGCCTGCTGATCGACTCGAATTACCGCATGAAGGTATTCAGCGACGGCGCCGTGGACGAGAAAGACGTATCACCGAAGATGCATCCCTGGTCTACGCCGCCATGGCACGGAACGCAGGACAGCGTCTTGCGGATACAGCGGCATTGGGTCGATACGCTTCGTCAGGGCGTGGAGCCCGAAACTTCCGGCAGCGACAGCCTCGCGACCTATGGGCTCGTGTTCGGCGCCTACGAGTCCGCGAGGAGCGGTCGCGCCGTCTCGCCACTGAGATGAAGCGTCGTCTGCTTCCCTCACCCCGAGCCGAACGATGGAGATTCCGGCCATGGAGATTGGACTTTCCTCTGATCTGTTCGACACGAAGGGCCGACCGGTTTTCGACCCCGTCGCATTCGATCTGTTCACGGAGGCCGGGCTGTCGTGGACCGTCTTGCCGCCCGATGGCGGAACGATCGATCCGGCTTCCGTAGCCGCCTACGACGCTCTGTTCATCGGCGGATCGCGCCTGACGGAGGCTTCGCTGGCATCGGACAGCGGCGTTCTGCGGGTGGTTGCGCGGAACGGCGTCGGCTTCGACGCGATCGACCTCCAGGCGCTGGCCCGGCGTGGCATCCTCTTGACCAATACGCCGCTCGCCGTGCGGCACTCGGTCGCGACCATCGCGCTTGCCTTCATCCTGGCGCTGAGCCTGCGCATTCCGCTGAAATCGCGCTTGGCGCGAGAGGGGCGCTGGGCGGAGCGCGGCGATTTTCCGGGGGTCGGCCTGCCGGGCCGCACCCTCGGCATTGTCGGCCTGGGCGGCATCGGACGGGAGCTCGTCAGGTTGGCGCAGCCGTTCGGAATGCGCGTGATCAGCGCCGATCCACACGTCGCGCGAGATCAGCTTTCCGAAACGTCCGTCGAATTGCTGCCGCTCGAAGAGGTTTTGGCGCAATCGGACTTCGTCGTGATCGCCTGCCTGCTCGACCAGACCACGCGACATCTGATCGATGCGCCGCGCATTGCGTTGATGAAGCCGACCGCCTTCATCATAAACGTGGCTCGTGGGCCGATCATCGAGGAGACCGCGTTGATCGAGGCGCTGAAGGCCGGCGCGCTCGCCGGCGCGGGTCTCGACGTGTTCGAGCAGGAGCCGCCTGATCGGAACAACCCGCTCTTCTCCCTCGAGAACGTGATCGCGACGCCGCATTCCTTATGCTGGACGGACACGTTTCTCGCCGGGGTCGCCCGCAGCGCCATCAAGAGCATCGTCGACGCGGTAGAAGGGCGATTGCCCGAACATATCGTAAATCGCGCAGCCATCGACCATCCGCGGGTGAAGCAATGGCTGGCGAGCGCTCCAGCTGGAGGTTGAGGGTGCGACAGACCTGATGCGCGAGACTTGCCGGAGGTTTTCGGCCTAGTATCGTCACGCGACGGCTCGATCTGGCTACGCGACGGAGAGACTGGACATGAACGGGCAGGCCTACATCGTCGGCGCCTACGAGCATCCGACCCGCAAGGCGCCCGAGAAGACTGTCGCGCAGTTGCATGCCGAATCCGCCGCGGGAGCGTTGGCGGACGCCGGCCTGACCAAGGGCGACGTCGACGGCTATTTCTGCGCTGGCGACGCGCCCGGCATGGGTCCGCTCTCGATGGCGGATTATATGGGGCTGCGCTTGACCCATTTCGACAGCACCGACGTCGGCGGTTGCTCCTACATCGCGCATGTGGCGCATGCGTCCCAGGCGATCGCCGCCGGCAAATGCAACGTCGCGCTGATCACCCTCGCTGGACGTCCGCGAACCGAAGGCCACTCGGGGGTGATCCCACGCCCCGCGGTCGCGGCCGTGCCGGAGACGACTTGGGAAGCGCCGTTCGGCGCCGTGACGACCAACATGTACGCCATGGTCGCGATGCGTCACATGTACGAGTTCGGCACGACGCCGGAGCAACTGGCATGGGTGAAGGTCGCGGCCTCGCACCATGCGCAGCACAACCCCAACGCGATGCTGCGCAAGGTCGTCACGGTAGGGGATGTCGTGACGTCGCCGATGATCGCGGATCCGCTTCACAGGCTCGATTGTTGCGTCGTGAGCGACGGAGGCGGCGCGCTCGTCGTGGCGAAGCCGGAAATCGCGCGATCGCTCCGCCGCCCACGAGTGCAGGTCAGGGGTCGCGGAGAAGCCTTGAAGGGCACGGCCGGCGGCGACGTCGATCTGACCTGGTCGGCCGCTCGCATTTCCGGCCCGGCCGCCTTCGCGGAGGCGGGCGTGAAGCCCGCGGATATCAAATACGCCTCGATCTATGACAGCTTCACGATCACTGTGCTGATGCAAATCGAAGACCTCGGGTTTTGCGAGAAGGGCGAGGGCGGCCGCTTCGTCGCCGACGGCAATCTCATTTCCGGCATCGGCCGGTTGCCCTTCAACACCGACGGCGGCGGCCTCTGCAACAACCATCCGGCCAATCGCGGCGGCATCACCAAGGTGATCGAAGCCGTGCGTCAGGCGCGCGGCGAGGCGCACCCGGCCGTGCAGGTGAAGAACGCCGATCTCGTCCTCGCCACCGGCATCGGCGGATTGCTCGGCGGACGCCACGGTTCGGCGACGCTGATCCTGGAACGGGAGTGAATCGATGAACGAGCGCGTGATTCCTGCCCCTTCGGTCGATGCCGAGAGCGCAGCGTTCTATGCGGCTGCGAAGCAGGGCCGCTTCCTCATCCGCCGCTGCCGCGCCTGCGGCGGCGCGCATTGGCACCCGCGCAGCCTGTGTCCGTTCTGTTTCGGCAAGACGGAATGGAGCGAGGCGTCGGGCGAGGGCGAAATCTACAGCTACAGCGTCATGCGGCGCACCGAGCCGCCCTACGCCATCGCCTACGTCAAATTGGCGGAGGGCCCGACGATGCTGACCAATATCGTCGCTACGCCGTTCGACGCCATTGCAGTCGGGAAGCCTGTGAGGCTGGTGCTCGCGCCCACCGGCGGCGCCGGACCGCCCGTCGCCTGCTTCCGCGTCGTCGACGCACCGACCTGACAGAATGGTGGGGGCCCCGCAGCCGCACGGCGTTGTTGCTCTGACAGACGCGACGAGGAGCGAGTCATGACCGAAACCCGATATTCCCGCTATCAGAGGCTGAAATTCGATGCGCCGGCCGAGCGAGTTCTGCGCATCCGCATGAGCAACCCCGGCAAGCTGAACGCGACCGATCAGCGCATGCACGGCGAACTTGGCCAGATCTGGCGCGACATCGACGCCGACCCCGACGTGTCGGCCGTGATTTTGACGGGCGAGGGCGACGCCTTTTCGGCCGGCGGCGAAATGGAAATGATCGACGGCATCATCGAGGATTTCCAGATCCGCGCGCAGAACTGGAAGGAAGCGCGCGACCTCGTCTACAACGTCATAAATTGCTCCAAGCCGGTGGTGAGCGCGATCCGTGGCCCCGCGGTCGGGGCCGGGCTCGTATGCGGCCTGCTCGCCGACATTTCGATCGCCTCGAAGAAGGCGCGCATCATCGATGGGCACACCAAGCTCGGCGTCGCCGCTGGCGACCATGCCGCGATCGTTTGGCCGCTGCTGTGCGGGTTGGCCAAGGCGAAATACTATCTCTTGCTCTGCGATCCGCTGACCGGCGAAGAGGCTGAACGAATCGGATTGATCTCGATGGCCGTCGACGACGAGGCGCTCGACGAGACGGCGCTGCGGGCCGCCAGCCGGCTCGCCAGCATGGCGCCGAGCGCGATCCGCTGGACCAAATACTCCTTGAACAACTGGCTACGGCAGGCCGGCCCGACGTTCGACGCCTCGCTCGCGCTGGAGTTCCTCGGCTTCACCGGTCCGGAGGCGAAAGAAGGCGTCGCTGCGTTCCGCGAAAAGCGCAAACCGCAATTCCCGACGCACTCGCCGCTTTAGACGCGGAGTACGGAGCGGGCGGGGGAATTCCCCTCCCCGTTCTTGCGGGGAGGAGGAAGCGGAAGGGGCGCGCCGCTCTTCCAGACCGGCTACATGGGTAACACACTGAACCGCGATCGACAGGCCGAACGCTTCGCCTGAGCGGCGCGCATTCAGCGCGGAGTCGACGGCGACGCCGCGCTCGTCGAACCGACCGCCGTCGAAACTCAGGCCCAATTACGGACCTCTGTTCCGTCCGCGCACGCGCCGCGTGCGCCTCATCGATGGATCGCGTCGAGTTCCGGCATCAAGACGACGCTTTCCTGCTCGTTGGGATCGGTGCGTGAAATCACCGCGACGCAGGGCTCGGTCGAACTCGCATTGTAGGGAAGATGCGGCACGTTGGCTGGAATATAGACGAAGTCGCCGGCGCGGGAAACGAGATGAAATTCGAGCCGGTCGCCGTAGTACATCGCGCCCTCGCCGCTCAGCACGTAAATCGCGGTCTCGTGCGCTTCGTGCTTGTGCGCCTTGGCGCGACCGCCAGGAGGGATCGTCAGCAATTGCATATGAATGGCCGACGACCGGACACTCTCGGCGGAAACCGCCGGGGCATAGGAAAAGCCCTGCTTGCCGACAAAGGGCGCGCCCGCGCGTAAGACTTGGCAAACGGCGGCAGGATTTGTCTTCTCTGACATTTTCAAACTCCCATCATGGCCGCGCACGCGAGCCCCTTTTGCCGCGTCGCTGGCGGAGTGGGATCGAGCATCGGTGAAAACCGATCCGCCGGCAAGGACGGGCGAACGTTGGGCGCCCATCGCCGGGACACCCGATCGAAACTCTTCGCGAACGAACGAGGGGCCGCGCGCCTGGAGGTCGCCGTCCCTCCCGATCGGGGATTGACGAGATGTCTGCCACGCCCGCCTCCCGCCCTCGAGGAAGCGGCGATCTCGACGGCGGCGCCGCTATCGCTTGTTTCCTGCGACGGCGCGAATGGACGGACGCCTGCCTTCTCCGATCCCGGCGCTCTAGGCGACCGCCGCGAGCCGGACCGAGCCCTGCTCTGCGCAAAACAAAATCAGCGCGCGTTTGATCGCCCTTCGCCCACTGCCGACCCGCTCGACGGGTCGAAGCGCCAGGGCTCGTCCGATGGCCCGCCCGATCGTCGCAGCATAGGCATCGACGGCGACGAGTTGGCTGCGCGCCTGTTGCGCACGCGCCGCCGCGATCCCGCGCATGGCGTTGACGATGACCCCGAGTTGGCGAACGCCCGATATCCGCGCGCGGATATCGGCGAGACTTTCCGTCATACCGGGTGTCCCGCGGTTTGCGCGAAGCGCTTGGAACAGGCGCGAAGCGTAGCGAGAACTGCCGGTTTGTTGGCCTCGTGGAGGGCGCCAGTTTGCTGCACTTGGCGTACGGCATCAGGCAAATCTCGGTCGAGAGCCGCGCCGAGTCCGCTGTGGAACCCGGCAATGGCGCCCGGTGGAATTGCGTCCAAAACGCCGCCTTGCAGCGCGAGGACAAGCACCACTTCTTCGGCGAGCCGAAGCGGCGCGTGCTGGGACTGCTCGAAGATAGCGCGAATGCGCGCGTCAATCGGTCTCTGACGCGCGCATCCGGCATGCCTCCGAAGCGCGTGAACATTTCTAGTGCCAGAAACTGCGCATAGTCGAGCCGCAGGGTCTTCGCGGCCTCTCGCAGCGCGGGCGCCTGGGTCTTGCCGCCGACACGGCTGACGCTCGCGCCGACGTCGATCGCGGGTTTCCGCCCTTCGTGGAAAAGCCGGGAGTCGAGCACGATCTCACCGTCGGTGATCGAGATCAGATTGGTTCGGAATGTAGGCGCTGAGGTCGCCGGCGTCGGTCTCGGCGATCGGCAGCACCGTCAGCGAGCCGCCGCCCTTCTCTTTGGAGAGTTTCGCGGCCCGCTCCAGCAGCCGCGCGTGCACATAGAATACGTCGCCCGGATAGGCTTCGCGTCCGGGCGACTGTCGGGTGAGCAGCGCGATTTCACGGTGGGTCGCCGCATGTTTGCTCAAATCGTCGATCACGATCAGCACGTGCTGGCCGCGATCGCGGAAATATTCAGCCATCGTGAATCCGGCGAACAGCGCAATCCATTGCAATCCCGCGGCGCTCGACGATTTCGCGACGACGATGATGCAACGCTCGGGCGCGGCGTGGATTTGGATGGCGTCGATCGCGCGGCGGATGCTCGAGCTCTTCTGACCGACGGCGACATAGACGCAGACGATATCACTGCCACGTTGGTTGATGATCGTGTCGACGGCGATCGTGGTCTTGTCTATCGCGCGGTCGCCGATGATCAGTTCGCGTTGGCCGCGCCCGAGCGCCAGCAGCGTATCGATTACGATCAGTCCGGTCTGAACCGGTTGGATCACGAGATCCCCGTCGATTATTTCCGGCGCGGCGCGCACGATCGGCTCCATCGCCGCGGCGGCGATGTGTCCTTTGCCGTCGAGCGGCCGGCCTTAAAGGATCGACGATGCGGCCGAGCAGAGCGGGGCCGACGGGGACGCGCACGATGTCGCCGACTCCTCGCACCTTGTCGCCTGCTTCGATCGCATCCGCCCCTCGGCGCTGGGTGTGCCGAGCGCTCGCGTCAACATCGTCATACTCATTCGATGCTTCGGCGTCCCTCGCGATGGCTCGCTGGTCATCGCGTTATTTCAGGAGCGGATTGGCGAACAACAGCAGCAGCGCGATCACGAGACAATAGATCGCCATGGTCTCGATCATTTGCAGCCGCGCGCCTTCGACATGCTCGGTCCGCTCCGTCTCGATATCGGCGCGGAATCGGTGAAGGACTTCCGCGTCCAGGGTCGCGTATGAGTCGCCCAGCACCGCTTCTCGCGTTGCAATCGAGATTTCGGCGCCCGCCACGACAGTGAGCCCGCCATGACGCACGGCGCAATACCTACGGGTTCCGTCGTGGCGTCGCCACGAGACCACCGATACCGAGAGACTAGTCAAGAAATCCGCGTGACCCGGCAGAATGCCAAAGCCGCCGGCGCGTCTTCGGCGCGCAACGCTTCTACGCCGTCTTCGTCCACGACGACGCAAAGAGGCGTGAGGATGCGAAGCTTCATGCGCCGCGTTCCTTATTGGCCGCGCTCTCCTTGCTGCGCCTCGTCGAGGTCTCCCACCTTATAGAGCGACTCTTCTGCCCAATCATCGGTTTCGCCGGCAATGATCGCGTGACAACCTGCGAGGGTTTGAACGCGCGGAACGCTGCGTCCCGGCGTTCCCGTGAACGCCTCGGTGACGGCGAACGGTTGGCTGAGAAAGCGTTGAAGCCGACGCGCCCGCTTTACGATCGATCGATCGGCGGCGGCGAGTTCTTCGACGCCAAGCAACGAAATGATGTCCTGCAATTCCTTGACGCGCGCGAGCACTTCGCGGGCGCTCTCGGCCAGAAGGTAGTGCTCCTCGCCGACGACCAACGGATCGAGCAATGCCGACGAGGACGCGAGCGGATCGATGGTGGGATAGAAGCCTCCCGCCGCGAGTTCGCGCGACAACATGATCGTGCTGTCCATGTGAGCGGAGATCGCCGTTACGGCGGGATCGGTGAAGTCGTCGGCGGTGACGGACGCGCCGGCGACCGAGGCAATCCGCTCCTGCAAGGCGGAGACCTCGCTCGCCAGCGTCGGCTGATAGCCGACCCACGACGGCAGGTGTCCCAACAGGCTGGAAACCTCGGCGCCGGCTTGGACGAAGCGATACACGTTGTCCATCAGCAGCAGCACATTCTGGTGCTTCTGGTCGCGAAAATACTCCGCGATCGTCAGCGCCGACAAAGGGGCGCGCCAGCGAGCGCCCGGAGGCTCGTTCATCTGTCCATATACGAGCACCGTTCGGGCGAACACGCCGGAGCCCTGCATTTCGGTCAAGAGTTCGTGACCTTCGCGAGAGCGCTCGCCGACGCCGGCAAAACCGAGATTCTTTTGTATTTCTCGACCATCGCATGGGTCAGCTCCATCACCAGCACGGTCTTGCCGACGCCGGCGCCGCCGAACATCGCGGCCTTGCCGCCTTGGGCGAGCGGCGCGAGCAGATCGATCACCTTGATGCCGGTCTCGAACACATCCGTCGCCGACGACTCGCGCATCAGTCCGGGCGGAGGATTATGGATGCCGCGCCGCGGCGTATCCGAGGGAAGCGCTGGGCCACGATCTCGTGGCCGTCCCAACGCGTCGAGCAACCGCCCCAGCACCGCCTCGCCGACGGGAACCGTGTTCGCCTCCCCGCTCGTGCGCACCGAAACGCCCCGCCCGTCCCCTCGCGCTCGAGGCGTGGCGGCCGTCGAGGGCGAATTTTGCACATCCAATAACGACTGGAAATACGACGGGCGGACGCGCGCCCTCCCAAACGATTATCGCTTTGCTGCGAAGCCTCCGCCGCCTCCCCTCTCTCAACGCCGTGCCGACGCCACCGCGCGGTCGAGCGCCTCCGCGACGTGGATTCGTCCCATCGCGACGCGGCAGAGCGGGACTTTTCACATCCTAGCCAATGGTCGTAGTTATTTGGGCTGGTTTACTACGCACGGATGGGTGGTTTTAGACCTTACTCTACTGGCGCATGCAAGGCTCGCGACTATCTCTTCATTGTGGAAAATTTCATCTTCTCATAGGGAGCGATAGCTATGTTCTCGAGACGTGACATATTGGCGGCGACAGCTGTAGGCGGGGTGGCGACAGCAGCGGCAATGACCTCCGCGAATGCCGCTCCGGTGAAGAGTGATATCACCTTCGGCAATCCAGACGACCCGCCGCAGGGTGCGATCAACGCCAAGAATCCGAGAAGCATCACCGATCCCGGTCCGCAAAATCCGGCGATAAGGGACCAGTTTCCAAGCGCATTTTCGCCGCCGGCGACCGACGTCGGCAGCATGCCGCTGAGCTGGGCGTCGTTCAACAACGCGCCGCGACGCATTCAAAATGGCGGTTGGGCGCGTCAGGTGACACAAGACTCCTTCGCGGTTGCGGACACCATCTCCGGCGTCAACATGAGGCTGACGTCCGGCGGCATCCGGGAGATGCACTGGCACCAGTTTGCAGAGTGGGCCTACATGACCTACGGCACTTGCCGAATCACCATTCTCGACGATTTGGGCCGACCCTACATCGCCGACGTGAAAGAAGGCGACCTTTGGTACTTCCCCGCCGGCCTGCCGCATTCGTTGCAGGGGCTCGGCCCGGACGGCTGCGAGTTCCTCATATGCTTCGATGAAGGCAAGGCCTCCGAGTTCAGCACCCTCCTGGTGACGGAATGGTTCACGCATACGCCGCCCGATATTCTCGCCGAAAACTTCGGTGTTCCGGCAGAGACGTTCCAGGATATTCCGCTGCGCGACCTCTACATCTTCCAGGGCAATCTGCCCGGCGATCTGGCGGCCGACCGGGCCGCGGTGAGCGGGAGCGGCGCGCCGCCGCACCCGTTCACCTTCTCGCTCGCATCGGGATCCCCGGCGCGCGAGACGAAGGGCGGCACGGTGCACATTGCCGACAGCAGAAACTTCACCGTCTCAACGACGATCGCGGCCGCATTGCTAACCATCCGTCCCGGCGGCATGCGGGAGATGCACTGGCACCCCAACGCCGATGAATGGCAGTACTGGATCAAGGGCAAGGGGACAATGACGGTCTTCGACACGGGTCCGAACGCCGTCACAATGGACTTCAACGCGGGCGACATCGGCTACGTCAAGAAGAACCTTGGGCATTATATCAAGAACACGGGCGACTCCGACTTGCAGGTCCTCGAGGTTTTCAGAAGTCCCTATTTCGCAGATGTCTCGCTGTCCGACTGGATTTCTCGTACGCCGCCGGCGCTGGTTGCCCAGCACCTGAACGTCAGCGACGCTACCATCGCCAGCTTCCCCCGGAACAAGCCGGAAATTATGCCGGCCTGATCGGATCAGGAGCACTTTGCGCCCCTCGCCGAGAGCAACATGCCGCCGCCCCTCGGGCTTCGGACAATTAGTTGAATGGCTCGCGCGCGAGCCATCTTCCTGGAGGCGAGCGCAATCGTCGGAAAGCTGACTGACGTGGGCGCTCGACTCGGCGAGGCGCCCTCGAGACGGAGAACGCGAATGAGACTCTCGTTGATTGCCGCGGTCCTTTCACCGCTTCTCGTCTGCAACGCTGCAATGGCCCAAGTTGGTGGAATGGCCAACCCGACGCCTGCCATTGGCGCCACCTCGCCGCTTGGCATAGAGACGGGGTCGACGGTTTCGCCAACTGGCATTCCCCTCGGCTCAACCGAAATGGCATCCCCAGGAATCAGTCCAGCTCCTGCCGGCGTACCGGGCGCAATCACCATGCCAGGTAGCGGCGCGAGCTGTTCGACCATGGGGACTTCGCCCTTGGGACTCTATGGATCGACCGCCACCTACGACGGCGGCGGAATGGTGATCGGAGCCGCGCCGCCCTCTACGGGGGCGACGTCGGGAACGCCGGCGGGAATGTCAATTTCGGGAACGCCGATGTCGGGAACGTCGATGTCGTCGGGGCTCTCAGCGACATCGGGAATGTCGACAACCTCAGGGATGCCCGAAACGTCGGGATTGTCGGGAATGTGCGGTTCCGGCTCAGGCAGCCTTGCTTCGTCGTCGACTCCAATGTCGACATCGCCCACAGCGCCGGGTGGCGAGCCTCGAACGGGAGTTCCGTTGGGGTCCATCCAGATCGGCAATCTCGGGGTCAGCCCCCCGATTCCAAGGCCGGCGGCAAGCGTGCCCTCAACAATGGGCGCCATGGGGACTTCAGTCTCGCCAACGATGCCCTCTACGACCGGCATCACCGGCACATCGATCATTCCGGGCGGCTAGCGAAACAATCTTCATCGGTGAAAGAGGGCGGTCATGAAGAAGAAAGTCATCATCACCGCAGTCTCACTAGCCACAGCACTTGCGGCCGGGGGTTTGCTTTACTTCACGCGTAACCATCTATTCAAGGAGGTCGCTGCCGCCGCCACCCCCCCGCCCGCGGCGCCGATCGTGGCCGGGACTGTCGCCCAGCATGACGTGCCGATCCACCTTACAGGCGTCGGCACGGTGATTGCGTACAACACCGACATCGTGCGTGCGCAGATCCAGGGGCAAATCATCAGCATCAACTTCACCGAGGGCCAAACCGTGCATGCCGGCGATCTGCTTGCACAGATCGATCCGCGTCCCTATCAGGCCTTGGTTGAACAGTACACTGCCAACCTGGCGCGCGATCAAGCCCAGCTCGTGAATGCCCAGGCCAATCTCAAACGCTACTCCACATTGGGGCGCCAGGGCTGGGCGACTCCACAATTGGTTGAGACCCAGAATGCGCAAGTGGGGGAGCTGGTTGCGGCTACCAAGGCAGACCAGGCACTGATCGACTCCGCGAAGGTGGAGCTGAGCTATACTCGCCTGACGTCGCCGATCGATGGCGTGGTCGGGATTCGTCAGATCGACGTGGGCAACATCATCAGCCCGTCAACCGCGAACGGCCTCGTCGTCGTCACCCAGCTCGATCCGATTTCGCTGATATTCACTCTCCCGGAAACGAGTCTGCCGCAAATACAGCAGCAACAGCAAAAGACCAAGGGGCCGCTTGCTGTCCTTGCCTATACCCAGAATGATAAGACCCTGCTGGATCAAGGCGTGCTCGGCCTCGTCAACAACGAGATCCTTCAGACCACGGGCTCAATCCAGCTCAAGGCGAATTTTCCCAACAAGGCGAGACGGCTGTGGCCCGGCCAACTCGTCAACGCGCGGCTGCTCGTCGATACGAGGCATAACGGTTTGACCGTTCCCGCGGCGGTCGTACAGCAAAGTCCGACAGGATCATACGCGTATGTCGTCAATCCTGACAACACCGTGGCAATTCGCCAAATCAAGGTCGCTCAAATCAGTGATGGGCAGGCGCTCGTTGATTCCGGCCTCGAGGCCAACGAGCAGGTCGTGATCGACGGACAATACAAGCTGCAACCCGGTGCCCATGTCACGATGCTGCACGGCAAGGCAGCAGAGGAAGAAGCCGCGCAGGAAGCTCTACAGGCGCCGATCCCATGAACATTTCCGCACCGTTCATCAAACGGCCGATCGCGACCGCACTGCTGATGGTGGGGTTGCTGGTCGGTGGCCTGGTCGCCTATCCGCTTTTGCCGGTGGCGTCGCTCCCGAACGTCAACTATCCGACGATTTCGGTCACGGCGCAACTGCCAGGCGCCGATCCACAGACGATGGCGTCCACGGTAGCGTCGCCGCTCGAGCTGCAGTTCGGGCAGATCCCCGGTCTCACCCAGATGACGTCGGCGAGCGCGCTCGGCTATGTCCAGATCACCCTGCAGTTCGAATTGAGCCGTGCGGCGGATGGGGCGGTGAGCGACACGTTGTCGGCGATCAACGCTGCGACCGCGTATCTGCCGAAGGATATGCCTTACCCGCCGTTGATCCGCAAGGTCAACCCGGCTGAAACGCCGATACTGGTGCTTGGGATCACTTCCGACAGCCTTCCGTTGACCGTTGTCGACGCCTATGCGCAAAATATATTGCTGCAGAAGATCTCGCAAATATCCGGGGTCGGCCTCGTGGGGATCGGAGGCGAGGAGCAGCCGACCGTCCGGGTACAAGTCGATCCACAGGCGCTGGCGGCCCGCGGCATCAACCTCGAGGATGTGCGCACGGTACTCGGTCAGGCCAATGTCGATCTTCCGAAAGGCACACTCAACAGCCCACGCCAGACCTACACCCTCAACACCAACGATCAGCTGTTCAAGCCCGACAAATACGATGACCTGATCATTGCCTACCGCAACGGCTCTCCGGTCCGGATACGCGATATCGGCCACGCCATCAGTGCGGGAGAGAACGAGCTGATTTCCGCGTGGTACAACAAGCGGCGGGCGATCCTTCTGGCGGTGCAGCGCGAGCCCGGCGCCAACGTCATCGAAACGGTGCAACGAATCAAGGCGATGATGCCGGTTCTTGAGGCCTCGATCCCGGCCGCCGTCAAGGTGAATGTCGTCTCAGATCGCACGGTGACCATCCGCGCATCCGTCGCAGACGTGCAGTTTACGCTGATGTTGACTGTCGCCCTCGTCGTAACGGTGATTTTCATATTCTTACGCAACTTGTGGGCGACCATTATTCCGGCCGTCACTGTGCCGTTGTCGCTGATCGGCACGTTCGGGGTGCTCTACGAAATGGGCTACAGTCTCGACAACCTCTCCTTGATGGCGTTGTCGATCGCGGTCGGATTCGTGGTCGACGACGCGGTGGTCGAGATCGAGAACATCACCAGGCATATCGAGGAAGGCCTTTCGCCGTACGATGCGGCGATGAAGGGGTCCGGCGAGATCGGCTTCACTGTCATGGCGATCACGTTTTCGCTCATCGCTGTGTTCATTCCGCTCTTCCTGATGAGCGGCTACGTCGGATTGCTGTTCCGCGAATTCGCGGTGACGGTGAGCGTGGCGCTCGTTCTCTCGCTGATCATCTCGCGGACCCTGACGCCGATGATGTGCGCGTACCTTCTCAAACCGGAGAAACGCGAGCACGGATGGCTGTACACGATGTCGGAACGCGGCTTCGATGGCCTGCTCAACCTCTATGAAGCCGGTCTCGAGATCGTGCTGCGGCATCGCTTCATCACGCTCATGGTGATGTTCGCCACCATCACGCTGACCGGATATTTATATGTGATCATTCCCAAGGGCTTCTTTCCCCAGCAGGATACCGGACTGATCATCGGTCAGTCGGAAGCGGCGCAGGATATCTCATTCCAGGCCATGGCCGA
>JBAQGU010000289.1:0-16174 GCA_049287975.1 Roseiarcus sp. | reverse complement strand
CGAATACACGCATCTCGAAAACTCCTATACTTCGCTTCATTGACCGAGTCAGCGGGCCGTGGCCATCGAGATAGTCGATCGAGGAAATACGAGCTATGCTGTGGAGTCCGTATTACCTTCGCAATCGTCCGGAATTGGCCCGAGCCATTCCGCTTCAAGATCGGGCTTGGGGACATACGATCCATGCTGTAAAGTCCAAATTATCTTCGCAATCGTCCGGAAATGGCTCATGGATCCCCTCTCAGATGTGCTCTCCCTGCTGAAACTGCGCAGCTACGTCTCCGGTGGCTTCGATGTGGGAGGGAGCTTGTCCGTCGAGTTCGGCAAGCATGAAGGCATCAAATGCTATGCGGTGGTTTCGGGCCAGTGCTGGCTGTCTGTCGACGGCGTTGCGGACCCGCTGCGACTGAAGACGGGCGACTGCTTTCTGCTGCCGCATGGGCGGCCTTTCCGGCTTGCGACCGATTTGACGGCGACGCCCGTCGACGCACTCGCTTTTTTTTCCACGCCGCGGAGGAATGGCGGGATCGTCACAATCAATGGCGGCGGCGATTGCTTCATGGTCGGCGGCCACTTCGCCCTTACCGGCGCTCATGCCGGCATCCTGCTCGGGGCGCTGCCGCCGATAGTGCATATCCGAAAGGAATCGGACAAGGCGGCGCTGCGCTGGTCTCTGGAGCGAATGAGGCAGGAGCTGCGCGAGCCACAGCCGGGCGGCTTTCTGGTCGCACAACACCTCGCGCACATGATGCTGGTCCAGGCCCTGCGACTGCATCTGGCGGAAGGGTCGAAAGGCAGCGTCGGGTGGCTCTTCGCCCTGGCGGACAAACAGATGGGCGCGGCGATCAGCTCCTTGCACGACGATCCAGCGCATGGCTGGACATTACAGGAGCTGGCGGAGCGCGTCGGCATGTCGCGATCGACCTTTGCCCTGAAATTCAAGGAAACGGTCGGGGCGTCACCGATGGAATATCTGACGCGCTGGCGCATGCTGCTGGCTGGGGACAGGCTCGCGAATACCAGCGATCCCGTTTCCGTCATTGCTTTGTCGCTCGGCTACGAATCCGAGAGCGCCTTCAGCACGGCCTTCAAGAGGGTCATGGGGTGTTCGCCGCGACAATATAGTCGAGACCGGGTTCCACCTTCGCCTTCATACGGCGAGGGGGAAAGCACCCGCGCCCATCGGCTCGAACCTGTCGCAGGTTGATATGCGCAAGACAGCCGTCTGCTCGAGGAAGGCGTTCGGTTGGCAGCGTGGTCGGGTATAATCTCGTAGCGAAGCTCGCCGAAGGACCGACGAAGGACTGATCGCGCCGGCGCTCCCTCTCACATCCGGGGATCAGAGCTGCTCGAACAGTTGGCCCGACGATCGCGAAAATCCCCGTCTCGCCGGAAGAATGACTCACTACGTCGGCGCCCGTGGCCGGCTCTCGGCGCCGCGTGCCGATTTCGCGTCGACCAATGCGCTGGTTTGCTCGTCGCTCCACGCGACCAGGCGCTTACCGCTTTCGCGTGAAAAGAGGTGAGCGTCCGAAGGGAGGCTGGCGAGTTTGATCGTTTCTCCCTCTCCGGACCGACCACTTCGAGATGCTGCGGCCGCAGGCCGACAACGACCTTTTGGCCGGCGAGAGCCAGCCGGGAGGGCGCCGGCGCCTTTGGCGCGTTCGTCGCGAGAGAAATTCGCAAGCTCTGCCCAGCAGGGGACCGTGATGCAGGCGAAAAGGCGCCAAGTGTGACCGGCCCTCTCGTTATCCGAACACGTGCCGTTCGAGAAATGCGTTTCGGAACTTCCCGTTGGGGTCGTAGGATCGGGCGAGGTCGCGAAACGCCTGCATTCGTGGATAGAGCGGCGCAAGTCGGGCTGCGGGGGTATGTATCACTTTGCCCCAGTGCGGGCGGCCGCCGAGCGGCAGCAACATCTCCTCGATTTCGGCGGTGAGAGCGGCCACCGCATCAGGCTCTCGCTTCCACGTGAAGTGAATCGCGAGCGCGTCTTCGCCATAAGCCGGACTCAACCACAGTCTGTCTCCCTCCATTGTGCGGATTTCGCTGATGAACAGGTGTGGGTCGATGCGGTGGGCCATGGCCCGCAGCTTCACAAATGCGGCGGCGGCCTTCGAGCGCGGAAGCAAATATTCGCTCTGGATCTGTTCCCGCGGCCCCGGCTGGGGATCGGGCGGCAGGTGGATGAGCCGCTCGAACCACGGGCCTGGGATGCCGAACGGAGTCAGCGTCACCGGACCATCGTCGGGGCCCAGGGCTATCGGAGTCGACGCCGGCCGAGCTCCGAGATGCGTGGCAGATACCTCGCGCGGTTGCCCGTCGGTCAGCCGCGTCTTTATCCACAGCCGCGAGACGGTCTCACCAGACCAGAATGTCATGAGCGAGAAGCTGGTTGCGGGGGACGTAATCGCGTCGAGATCGGCGAGAACGGTGGCCCACGACAGGCCTTCGAACGCGTCTTGCCGCATTTCGTAGGCAGGTTCGATGTCGAGCGTCACCCGCGTGATCACGCCGAACGCGCCGAGTCCGACGACAATGCCGTCGAATCCGTCTTGGCCGCGGCCGAGTTCGGTCAGATCGCCGCTCGCCGTCACCATTTCCAGACCCGCGACCGCCGTGGGCAGGGCGCCGTGCCTGTCCCCCGATCCGTGCGTTCCGGTCGACACGGCGCCGGCGACCGAGATGTGCGGGAGCGAGGCCATATTGTGCAAGGCCCAGCCAAGCCCATGAAGTTCGGCAGTCAGCAGACCATAGGTGGCTGCCGCGCCGACGGTCACCGTGCGCCCGTCCGGATCGACCGTGATCTGTGGGTCGATGCCGCTCAGGTCGATCAGGTCGCCGGAGGAGTCGGCAACGCCATTGAAGGAATGACGAGCGCCGACCGCGTGGATCTTGGCCGACGAGGAGACGATACGGCGCACCTCGTCGACCGAGGCCGGGCGATGGATGCGGTGGGCTTCGAAAGTATGGTTGCCGGACCAGTTCTGCTCAGAGCGCATTCTTCGCCTCTCCCGGATTGATCTAGGCCGCCCCGTTAGCCGACTGGCAGCCTGAAACCGCGACGGCTCTTGTTTCTGGATCTTCCGGGTCGAACTCTTCGGAGCCTTCCGCGAACGTCCCCTCCGCAAAATCGCGGTGTTGTCTAGCATCAGTCCAAGGAGAAAATAGAGTCGATCCAAATGAATTACGCGGTCCTCCTCCCTGAGCCGCCCCACGAGCGGCAAAATACGCTGCGCCCTATCAAATCAAATTGACTGACGCGACCGGCTCGCGGGCGCGGCGGACAGCCGCGCTCGGCTTGAATCTTCCGCCAGCCGCCGTTAAATCGGGGCGTTGAAGGGCGCCGATCGATGCGGTCCCTAGGGCCGCCTCGCAACGGGAGCGCAGCGACAAAGTGAACATTCATGACCGCCTCTGAGACTGTCGGTCCTCGGCGACAGGCCGAGGCGGCGTCCGCTCAGCGCGTGGCGCTTATCGTCGCCATTGCTTTTTTCATGCAGTTTCTGGACGGCACGATCATCTCCACGTCGCTGCCGCAAATGGGCGCGACATTCGGCGTGTCGCCGGTCGGCATGAGCGTGGGCATAACCGTCTACCTCTTGGCGACGGCGGTATTCGTTCCCGCTTCCGGCTGGCTCGCCGATCGCTACGGCGCCCGCGAGGTTTTCGCGATCGCGATCGTCGTATTCACGTTCAGTTCGCTCGGCTGCGGCCTGGCGCAAAACCTGCCGGAGTTCATCGCCGCGCGCGCGGCGCAGGGGCTCGGCAGCGCGCTGATGATCCCGGTCGGCCGCGTTCTCGTGCTCCGCAACGCCTCGAAGTCCGAACTCCTGAGCGCAACCGCCCTCATCACCTGGCCGGCATTGTTCGCTCCGGTGATAGGGCCCGTGCTCGGCGGTTTCATCACGACCTACTTGACCTGGCGCTGGAACTTCTTCCTCAATCTCCCGCTCGGTCTCATCGGGGTCTGCCTCGCCCTGAAATTCGTCCCCGATTGGCGCGAAGCCGAGGGACAGGCGCTCGATTGGCTCGGCTTCCTGCTCGCTTCGACCGGTTTGGCGTGTCTGCTCTGGGGGCTTCAGCGCGTGGCGCAACCCGACGACGTCCATGCTCAGACCATCGCGCTGGTCGTCGCCGGGCTGGTCTCGAGCTGGCTCGCGATCCGACATCTGAAGTCGGCGCCAACGCCGCTGCTCGACCTCTCCACATTCAGAATCCATACCTTTGCTATCTCGACGCTCTCGGCCGGCACTTATTTCCGTATCTCGATCAATGCGACGCCGTTCCTGTTGCCCTTGCTGTTCCAAATCGTGTTCGGGCTGAGTTCGGTCGGAGCGGGATTGTACATCCTGGCGTATTTCCTCGGAAACCTCGGCATGAAGCCGGTGACGACGCCGACCTTGCGACGGTTCGGATTCCGCAAGGTCCTGATCGTCAACGGACTTGTAGCCTCGCTTTCGATCATCGCTTGCGCGGCGATTACGATGCAGACGCCGCGGGCGCTGATAGTCGCCCTCATGCTGATCGCCGGATTGTCGCGTTCGATGCAATTCACGGCGCTCGCGACCCTCTCCTTCGCCGACGTGCCCCCGGCGCAGCGAAGTTCGGCCTCGACCTTGTCGGCTATTCAGCAGCAGGTCGCTATGGTGTTCGGCGTGGCGTTCGCCGCCGCGATCCTCAATCTGTCGCAGTACTTGCGGGGCGGCGAGGTCCTTGCGCCGGTCGATTTCCGCATCGCCTTCGCGGCGATCGGCGCCATCGGGTTCGTCGCCTCATTTCGGTTTCTCTCGCTGGCGCACGACGCCGGCGCCGAGGTTTCCGGGCACGCCTCGGAGACGAAATGAGCACGGTGAGACGCCCCGTTACCTTCAGCAAATTCAGGGCTTCGGCCCGTGGCGGGCCGGCGTCACCGCAATCCAACCGTAGTCCCAATGCGACACGGGATGGTACGTAATCTGAATATTCACAATTACGGTGTAATGTTGGACGCGACGAGACGCGACGAGATTTACGTCAACTCGGCTCGAACGCGCTCTTGATCCCGACGTGGGACTCAATCACGCCGAGCCGGACCTCGTTTTCCAGACTCTGATCGCGAAAGCGGGAGACGTCCTCGCGCAGGTTGCGCACCTCCGGGTCCGTGGCCATCGCCTGATAAATCTCGTCCATCCGTACTTTGATGCCCGCGATATCCGCTTTCATGTCCCGCGTCTGAGCGATCTGCGCCTTGGCCGCGGCGCCGAGATAGTGCATGTCCGGCCACGCCTTGATGCGCCCGTCCAGATCCGCGACCACGTCCTCGATCGTGGACATGCGTTTCTCCAGGCCGGACAGACGGGTGTCCAACCGATCTCCCACTCGCCTTATTTCATTCAAAATTTCCTGGCCGTCGATTTCGTTTGCCATGGCCCGCCTTTCCGTGTGAATATTATCACGCGGCGATGAAGCCCGCCACCGGCGCCAGCTTATCCGATCTGGTCTCTCTTGCGCGGAGGCGGGTAAAGTAAAGCGTCGCCATGATCCCCGTCGCCATCCGCGGTCATTGCATCGTCGCTATCTCCAAGCCGAAGTCGCCCGATACGGCGACGGTCACGAGGTCGCCTCGCTTGATGTCCGTCACTCGTTCCAAAAGCTTTCATCGGCGAGCTCAGCCTTGATCTCGCCTATGACCGCGTGTTTGTCGCTGTTCGGATCACGGGCGAGTTTTGCCGCCTCGAGGGATTGTCGCCGGGCGTCTGCCTCCAAGACGCGGCGTTCCCGCCGCTCGACATGGGTTCGCAAGTCGCGCAAAACTTGGGCAACGGGCTTGTCCTCGGCCTCGGTCGCGGCCGTGGAGGCAGCCTTCAAAGCCGGGTCGATGCGCAGATTGAAACTGATTTCCTTCAGGCGCCGGCTAGTCCGTGGCATGGCAGGGCTCAGTAATTGCATATTGTAATGATAATGCTCTTACGTCGTGGCGTCATCCGCGATCGGGCCCTCGAAAGTCACCGACATGAGCGCGTCGGCGCGGGACGAACTGCGAGGGTTGGGTGAGGAACATGTTCTCGTCACGACCGACGCTAACGCAAAGACGGCGCTGACCGCCTGAAGTCGGACTCCATGGGCCCGTCGCGCGGATCCCCGCCTACGTAGTTCACTGCCCGGCTCGCGCCTTCATAGCCTCAATCCGCATCATACCCGTAGACTTCCGGAAGTATGAAGATCGCAGCCAGCAATCCGATCAGCGGGAAGATCGCGACGAACAGCGTCGCGTTGGCTTGACCCACCGCTGCGAACAGGGCGGGGAACAGAAATATTGCGAGGAATGATGGCAGCTTGACGAACACGTAGGCGAAGCCGCTCGCTGTCCCGCGGTATTCGGGCTTGGCGACGAGGGTGGGGATCGTCATGCAATTCGACGCATCCCAATAATGGCCCCAGAGCATCGCCGCCGCGGCGAAGGGAAGCACCATCGTGTGGCCGGCATAGAGCGCCCAGGCGGCGATCAAAAGCGACGCGAGAACGATGGCGAAGCCGGCGATGCTGATGCCGCGCTGTCCGATTTTCGGCGTCAGCAGCGGTCCTACCCATCCCGAAATCGCGGCGATGACATAGAGGGCCATCGTCACGAGATCGTTGCCCAGAACCGTGGATACGCCGACCATGGCGAACAGCACCGGCAGATAAAACGCGAAAGTCGAGAACTCGCTGCCCTGCGCGAAGCAGGCGATCCACCCATAGAGCGTCGCGCGCCAGCGAATCGGGTCCTTGCGGATTTCGGCGAGAAAGGCCATCGGGCGAGCTTTGGGTACGACGATGTCCTGGTTCGGCAGCATCTCCAGATCGTCGCCGAACATCTTTTGCGAGACTTGCTTGGCCTCGTTGAAGCGGCCTTTGCGAATGAGCCAGACGGCTGTCTCGGGAAGGTCGTGGCGCATGACCAGGATTATGAACGCGGGCAGGGCGCCTAGCCCCAGGGTCACGCGCCAGATCAGCTCGTGCGAGAAGTCGGCGATGATGAAGACCGCGATGACCGCCAGCGTCAAAACTTCGCCGATCGCGAACATGAACTGCCAGCGATTGCCCATCACTTCGCGTTTGCCCTTTGGCATCGACTCCATGATGTAGGTGTAGCCGTTGGAGATGTCGCTGCCGAGCGGGATGCCGAGAAAAAGCCGAACCACGATGAGCCAGCCGACGCTGGTCACGAATGCCTGGATGATGGCGAGTATGATGAACATGATCATCGTCGACAGAAACATCACGCGGCGACCGATCTTGTCGGAAAGCCAGCCGCCGATCAACGAGCCGACCAGCGCGCCTCCCTGCGTTCCCGCCGCGGCCAGGCCCAGCAGCAGAGGATCGGGATTATACTGCTCACGAATGAAGATCAGGACGAAGGCTATGGAATAGAGGTCCCAGGCTTCGACCAGGATGGATGACATCATCAGCCAGCCGACGCGATTGCCGCTCGGGTTGTATTTGCTCACGAGATGCCGGACGGCGGCGTCCATCGCCGATTGCTGCGGCAAGGCGAGTGTCATTGGCGTTTCCCTGAACGATGTCGATCGGCCCGGGGACTTCTGTCGTCCCCGAGATTCGTGCGAAAGCGAGTTACCACTAATGATCTTGAAGGCTCCACGCGCTTTCGTAAAGAGCGGCGCAGCGGTCAAGTCCGGGTCCACACTACAATCCGGGGATTCCCCTCCCCCGTTCTTACGGTCCTGGGAGGGGAATCTCGCGGCGACTTCCTAAGTACCGGAGGCCAACGCCGTAAGACGCGCGACGGTCAATTCGCGACGCGCCAATTCCGCGGTCACCCTGCCGCGGTCGAATACGAGGGCCCGGCTCGAAATGCCCGCGACTTCCTCGAAATCGGAGGAAACGAGAATGACGGCCAAGCCTCGATCGAGCGCCTCCAGAAGAAGTCGGTAGATCTCCGCTTTTGCCCCTACGTCAACTCCGAATGTCGGCTCCTCGAGTATCAAGAGCCGGCTGTTCGCCTCCAACCATCGGGCCACGATGACCTTTTGCTGATTTCCCCCAGACAAGGTGGCAATTTGCCGATCTGATTCGGGAGGCCTCACCGCAAATCGCCGCAGCGCATGATGGCACCGCAACCGCTCGGCAACAGGATTGATGAGTCCAAATAGCCCGTAACCCAGAATTGCGGGGTTCGGAAAGAGGTTCTCCTTGACAGTCAAAGTGGATGCGAGGCTCTCCTCGCTGCGTTTGCTCGACACAAATCCGATGCCGTTTCGTACAGCGCCCGCCGGGGTCTGGATGCCCAACACCTGGCCGTCGAGGGCGATAGAACCCGAGCTGATCGCAACGTCGCCAAAGATCGCTCGGCCGACGATGTCGTGGCCCGCGCCGCGCAATCCAACCAATCCAATGATCTCGCCGGAAAATACATCCAGATTGATGGGGCCCGCGCCCTCGGCCACAAGCTTGTCGATCGACAGCACCAGGTCCCCGGCTGTCGCCGGCGGCTGCGCGAAGAGGTTCGAAAGAGACCTTCCGACTATGTCATGCACCAGCGATTCCGGGGTTGTGTCGGACACCTTTCTCGTGGTCACCCAGCGACCGTCGCGGAGCACTGTTACGCGATCTGCGATGCGGAACACTTCGTCCAGGCGGTGAGTGACATAGATTATGCCAAGGCCGCTGGCCCGTAGCCGACGCAAGACGGCGTGAAGGCGCGCGACGTCGGATTCTGGCAAGGCCGCCGTCGGTTCGTCGAGCACCAGGAAGTCGCTCTCGAGCGCGATGGCTCGAGCAATTGCGACGATCGACTTTTCAGCTGCCGGCAGGTCGCCGACGCGAGCATCTGGATCGACGCCTCCGCCCATCAGCGCGATTGCGCTTTCGGCCGCGCTTCGCGCTGCGGACCACGATATCATGTGGAAACGCCTGGGATAGCCAGCGAGCATGGCGATATTTTCGGTGACGGTCATGGCATCCACCAATCCCAGCTCTTGGTGGATGAACGCAATCGGCAGCTTTTCGGTCGCTGGATCCACGGGCTGATCGCGCAGCGAGATCTGCCCCGAGTCGGGCGCGTGCACGCCCGCCAGGATCTTGATCAGAGTTGATTTTCCAGCGCCGTTCTCGCCGAGCAGCGCGTGAATTTCGCCTGGCCGGACTTCGAGATCGACCTCATCGAGCGCGAGTGTTCCGGCAAAGCGCTTGGTCAACTTGCGGACTCGAAGAAGCGGACCAAACTCATCCATCTTCGTCAGGTCGCCGCATCGGACTCGGTCTTCGCGCTATTGATGACGGGTGGGACGTCCGGGGAAGGCTTGGCGACCTTCGTACCGACGCCGTTCCGCGCGGTTACATGGGCTGCGATTGCGACCGCGATGACGAGCATGCCTCCGTTGAACATCGGCTCGACATAGGCCTGAGCACCCTCCTGTTCGAGCCCCGACACCGCAACCGCAAGGACCAGCACCGCTGAGATCGTGCCCCACACATTGACACGTCCGGGATTGATCGAAGTGGCGCCGAACAGCACGGCGGCGAACGCGGGCAACAAGTATTCGGGACCGACGGCGCTCTGCCCGACTCGCAGCTCCGCAGCCAGAATGACGCCACTGAGCCCTGTCAGGACTCCGGAAGCGACAAAGGCGAGGAACGTGTATCGCTTCACCGGGATGCCGATGAGCTCGGCCGCTCTTGGATTGTCGCCTATGATGTAGAGATACCGGCCGATTGGAAAAAAGCTGTACAGCAACCACATCAGCGTCGCCACGACCAGGGCGATGATTGCTGGCAGAGGCATGCCGAACAACGGCGACGCTATCTGAAGGAACTCGTTGGGAAGGTTGCCGTTGACCTGCTCGCCACCAGTGTACCACAGGCCGACGCCATAGACGACGGTGCCGACGCCGAGCGTTGCAATGAAGGAGCCAACCCGGAACCGCGTCACCAACAATCCGTTGATGGCGCCGACGAAGGCGGCCGCGGCAATCGCCAAGGCGACCGCCAACTTCCAAGGCATCCCACCGTTGACCTGGAATCCGATCGTGATGATCGCGACCAGACCCAAAACGGAACCCACGGACAAGTCATAGTGATTAGCCGAAAGCGGCACGAGAACCGCCAACGCCAAAAGGGCGACGACCGACTTCTCGCTCGAGAGCAGACGGAAGTTGAATGCCGTGGGAAATGTATGCGGCAGTAGAAGCGTAAAGGTCACGATCAGCAGCGCCAATACGACCAGAAGGGCGTTTCGCGACAAAATGCGGGCGATCCAAGTAGAAATCGGTGGCACTCCCTCGGAACTGCACGTCGTCGCAGTCGCGCGATATGGGATTATCGGCGTCGCCGGCCCATCCCCATCGACGCGCCAGTGTCCGGGAGCTTGGTCGCCAATCTTCCGGACACATCTCCTTGTCTCCGCGATTATTGTCGCGGAGCCGCTATCCTATTTGCCTGTCCAGATTCCCAGATATCTTTGGGCGAAGTCATTGGCAGGCACAAATTGGTTCTTGTCGCCGCCGTAGAGATCTACGTCAGACTTGTCGACGATATAGACGTCCGGCGAATACCCGCTCGGAGGTTGACCCGCCATCGCGCGAACCAACTCGTTGACGGCCTGATACGCCAGCTCCGATTGGGGTTGCGGCACAGTCGCGACTTGGTAGTCGCCTTTGCGGATTCGGTCATAGGCCGTCGGGAACCCATCCGCCGCAACGATCATGACCTCGGAGGGCTTGACGCCACCGGCGCGCAGCGGCGGCGCCATGAAGTCCGCGAACACGTCGCCCACAGTGAGAATCCAGATCGGCTCGGATCCGTACTTCTCGACCCAGCTCGAAATCAATTGCCCGGAATTTTGCTGTAGCTCCGCAGCGGGAGTCGTTCTGTAATCGAGAATCTTGCAACCCGAGCACTTCTCGAGCTCCTTCTTCATGGCTTCGGCCTTGTATCGCGCGATGGCATAGAGAGTGTCATAAACAATCACCGCGCGCGCGGTTCCATTCGACTTGGCGATGGCATATTGCGCCTCCGCAGTCCCGATCGACGCCGGATCCTGAGACACGTTGGTGAAAAGTCCCAATTCCGGCTGCGGTCCCGGCGTACTCGCCGCCAACACCCCGACTACAGGAATTCCCATCGTCTTGGCTTCTTGTATGGGAGCCTGCACGGCATCTGCGCTGACAAACGAAATGATGCCGTCTGGCTTCAGAGCCAATGCCTGGTTCCAGGCGGACAACCATCCGCTCGCGTTGCCCTTTCCGTCAATAATTGTGACTTTCCAACCAATCTTGTTGCTGGCTTCCGCAACCGATTTGCCGACGCTGACGCAAATCTGGTTGAAGGCGCCACACGAGACAAAGACGATGTTCTTGCCAGGGGGGGCTTTCGGGCCGCTGGTCGGGCCGGTCCATTGAGTTTGCGGACCGGTATCTCCAGTAACCGCCTTTATTGCGTCGGGCACCTCCGAGTCAGCAGCGCGCCCCACGATAGGCGCATTCACGATCATGGCGCCGACGGCCCCGGCCAGAAGCGCGCGAACCGACCAATTCGAACCGGATTCCTTTGAAGCCGATGCCATTTCTCCCTCCCTGGATATTAACCTCGCTTCGCGCGAGCTTCGCGTCCGTCGGCAGTGCGCCGTCAGAAGCGAGTGACTCATCCGCCCATCCCCTGGACGTGTCAAGCAATGCCGACGGGCCCCCCGTTCTCCAACATCATGGCGCCACTTCGATAACACTGGTGAGAAGTTCGTCTGGATCCGCGCTTTGTCCGACATGGATTTCAAACTGCCCCGGCTCCAGGATGGGACGGAGGGCCGGGCCGATGAACGACAGATCCTCGACCGGCAGCCGCCACGCCGCGCGCCCGCGCTTTTTGGCCGCCAGGACGAGTTTGCGGACACCCTTCAGCTCCAAAAGCGGACGAGCGACGCTTGCAACCAAGTCTCGTACGAACAGGAACAATGTTGCTTCACCGTCGACCTCGCCGTCGTTGCTGACCGTGACTGAGACTTCGACGCATTCGCCCGCCTTCACGCCGCTCGGATCGCACCGCAGATCGGAGAGGGCAAAATGGCTGTAGGACAGGCCGTGGCCAAATGGGAATTGCGGCGTCGCCGGGACGTCGAGATATGAGCTCGAGTAATGCACGCCTGCCTGTGTCGGCCGACCGGTGGGGCGCTGGCCGTAGAAGATCGGCGCCTGCCCAACATGACGCGGCCAGCTCACCGGCAATCTTCCCGTCGGATTGAATCTTCCGGTCAGAACGTCGGCTACGGCGTGTCCCGCTTCGCTCCCGAGAAACCACGTAGCCAGAACGGCGTCCGCCCGCGCGAACAGCCAGGGCAGCGCGAGCGGACGGCCCGAGGAAAGCACCACGGCGACGGGCTTGCCGAGGTCCAAAATCGCCTCGGCGAGCGCGCGCTGGCGTCCTGGCAGGCCGAGATCCGCTCGACTTGCCGCTTCTCCGCTCATTGCGGCGGCTTCGCCGACGCACAGCACCACAACTTCGGCATCCGCGCATAGATCGACGGCGGCCGATATCGAGTTTACGTTTTCTCCCGCTATGTCGACGCCGGGTGCGTGATCGATCCGGCACTGCGGCATAGCGGCTGTGAGCCCTTCCAGAATGGATACGGCGCTCTCACATCGACCCGCCGATGCCCACGGCCCCAGCATCTCCCGCGGAGCCGCGGCCAGGGGGCCGATGAGGGCGATGCGCCGCATTTCGGGGGAGAGCGGCAATATTCCATTGCGCTGGGTGAGGAGCACGATGGCTCGCCGTCCTGCTTCGCGCGCGAGCTCGCGGCGTTCCGCCGCTCCCGCATCGTCAGGCCCGGCCGAGCCGCGCCGATACGGATCGTCGAAAAGGCCGAGACGCTCCTTCAGCTCGAGCACGCGCCGGACACTGGCGTCTATCCCAGTCATTGCCACCAGACCGCGCTCCAGCGCCTCTGGTAAACCCCTGATATAGACGTTGCTGGTCATGTCGATGTCGACGCCGGCGTTGAGGGCCAGCGCCGCGGCCTCGGCGACATCTCCCGCCACGCCATGCTCGAGCAGTTCGGCGATGGCGTTGTAGTCGCTGATCACGACGCCTTGGAAACCAAGGTCTCCCCGCAGCCAGCCTTGTAGCAGCGGAGCGTTCGCGGTCATCGGCGCGCCGGCGATATCCATGAAAGCCGGCATGACCGCTGCCGTCCCCTCGGCGACAGCCGCCGAAAACGGCGGCAGGTAGATTTCGCGCAGCGTTCTGTCGGACACATCCACCGAGGCGTATTCGCGGCCGGCGGTGACGGCGCCATAGGCACAGAAGTGCTTGGCCGTGGCGGCAAGGCTATGCGCGTCGGCGAGGTCTTGGCCCTGGAAGCCGCGCGTCTTCGCCGCGCCGATCTGCGACGCCACCCAGGGGTCTTCGCCGGGGCCCTCGACGATGCGTCCCCAGCGCGGGTCGCGCGATACGTCGAGCATCGGCGCAAAGGTCAGGGCGACGCCGTCCTGCGCAGCCTCCTCGGCTGCGGCGCGCGCCGTCTTCTCCCAGAGTTCAGGGGCAAACAGGCAGGCCTCCGCCAGCGGAACAGGAAAAATCGTGCGGTGGCCATGGATGACATCCAGGCCCAGCAACAGAGGAATGCCGAGGCGCGATTCTTCCACGGCGAGACGCTGGACGGAACGCACCTCTTCCGCGCCCCAGAGATTGAGCAAGCTTCCGATCCGCCCTCTTCGGATCCCCTCGTGGACGTCACGAAGCTCTCCTGGGCCGGTGACCACGCGAGACGACGCGACCATATTGAGTTGGCCGATCTTCTCCTCGATCGTCATCGTCGACAGCAACCTATCGATCCGTCCCATGGTCTTGCCTCACGGTAAGGTGCAGAGAATACTCTGCCGTCCGCTCAGATCAGAACCAAGGCGACGGCGGGGAAAAAATGTTTCGATCTCGTAGACGTTTCCGCGCAGGGGCGAGCAGAAGATGTCCGCGGACGCGGGTATTTTCCCGTTGAATCCCTATCCCATGTGTGCTATTGTCATACACATGACGAACCTATCGACCACAGTCTTGAGCGTTCGGGTCAATCCCGATGAGCGCGCGCTGCTCGAAGCGGCGGCAGACCAGGCGCATACGAACCTGAGCGATTTCGTGCGTCGGAAGGCGCTCGAAGCGGCTGAAAACGACGTGCTCAATCGCACCATTGTGACGATACCGGCCAAAGACTGGGAAGCGTTTGAGGCGTGGGCGAAGCGTCCGCCGCAGACCAATTCGGGTTTGCGCGCGCTGCTCGAACTTACTCCGACTTGGGAACGATGAATGGCGGCGTCGCCGCCTCGTCCGCTCTTTGAGCAGGATGATCGAAAAACCTTCGATTGCGGGCGCGACTCGCTCAATCAGTGGTTCCGCCGTCATGCGTGGTCGAACCACGTCAACGGTACGTCGCGCGTCAACGTGATCGAGGATACCGCGTCCGGTCGCATCATTGGCTATGTGGCTCTCAGTTCGTCGCAGATCGAGCGCGCCTTCCTTCCGAAAGCCCAGCAACGCAACAGCCCCGACCCTGTGCCGGTGACACTGCTCGGTCAACTCGCCGTCGATAAGGACTATCAAAGCCAGCGCCATGCGGCATCGCTGCTTAAATTCGCTCTCTTTGCAGCCTTGCGAGCGTCCGCCGATGTCGGCAGCTTTGGCGTCATAACCCATCCGCTTGATGACGGTGTACGGCGCTACTATGCCAATTGGGGCTTCGAAGACCTGCCGCAAGACCCGCGCCGCGCCATGATCGTGCGCATGGCCGACTTGCAAAACGGCTTGAAAGACAAAGCCGACTGAGCGCCTCTCCGTCGTGCCCCTTTCTTCGTCCTGCCCTTTGTTCGACGCGCCGCAGGCGAGTCGAACCCGCCCGGGGTTACAGTGACACTTTTTTACCATAACACCTTAACCGGCGATTCGTTATGGACGGATGCTATTTTGATTAAAGGGGTTAAGTAAAGCGTCACCGCAATTCAGGGTTCTAACCCACATACCCAGGTCATGTCCTCACGGGATGCCGTCCAAGCAGCGGTGTCGGGGCCTATTGCCCGCGGCAGCCAATGAGCAGATGTTCCAGCATCGGAACCGGAGGCAACCGAATGTCCGACGACCTGACAGACGACGAGATCGCGCTGCTATGCGCCATCGGGGAGTGTGACTCGTCCAAGCTACCGGCGATCAGAAACATGGTAGAAATCTGACCGCGGAAGATGCGGGAGGCTGCGTGCGGGGGAGGGGAGTTTGATAGGCTGATGGCTGTCTGTTCGCTCGAGCTGAAGGCGTTCCTGGTCGAGACACCTTTCTTTGGTGGCCTCTCCGAGTCTAGTCTTGATCTCCTTATCTCAATGCTGGTCGAACGCCACTTCGAGGCGGGTTCCACTGTCGTGGCGGAAGGGGAACCAGGGCGCTCAATGTTTATTGTCCGCTCCGGTGAGCTTTCAGTGCGCAAGCTCGGTAATTTGGGGTGCGTGATTGATATAGCTCGTCTCGGCGCTGGAGATTTCTTCGGCGAAATGACGCTCATCGAAATGCACAACCGATCAGCCACCATTGTGGCGGAGAGACCGGTCGCGTTGTACGAGCTGACGGCCCGGAGCCTGTATACATACTACAAGACGGACATTCACGCCTATGTAATGGTTATACAGAACATCAATCGCGAACTTTGTCGGCGGCTCCGTCAAGCGGACCATCGAATTGCCGATCTGGGCAATTAACAAAGGTCATACGATAAACTAGAAAGTAATACTAGCCAGCCCGTTCGAGTGTGCGCCTTCGCGGCTAGGGGCATCCCCGCCGTTAACCGTAATCAAGAACATTCAGCTAAGTGGGGCTCAAATGGGAGGCTGGGAGGCTCACAATGCGGCCTGGCTACATCGCGCTTATCTTCTGGTTTTTGGCGGCTTGCGCTGCTTTCGTCGCGCACGCTCTCGCCAATCCGGCGCTCTATCGCCTCATGTTCAGCGCGGCGCTGACCACTCCCGAAGCGGGCCGCCCGGCGATCGAGAGGGCGGCGGCTGCCAAGGCGCGGGCGATCGTCGACGCGACGAGCGCCGACGCTGTCCGCTCGGGGGCGCTTCCGAAAAGCATGTCAGACCCGCGCGAACGCGCCGCGGCGTCCCTCGCAATGTGGTCCTTGCTGCACGGTCTCTCCATGCTGGCGATCGACGATTTTGTCGGCCCA
>JBAQGU010000288.1:0-9122 GCA_049287975.1 Roseiarcus sp. | reverse complement strand
GCTGCCGGCGCCGCTCGCCACAGGGGCCATCGCGAGCGCTTTTTCGCTTTCGATGGCATTCTGCTGCTTGGCGGCGCTGCTTCTCGTCGCGTTCGCAGCGGTGCTCGTCTTCATTCCGGCCCAGCCTCGAGCGGCCCGGACGCATCTCGCCCGTTCACAGCGGAGGCTTTCGTCATGAAGTCGCATACACGGGTCGCCGTCATCGGCGGGGGCGTCGTCGGCGCCAGTGTCGCCTATCACCTCACGAAGGGCGGCTGGAAGGACGTCGTGCTTTTCGAGCGCTCGGAGCTGACTTCGGGCTCGACGTGGCATGCCGCGGGCGGCATGCACACGCTCAACGGCGATCCCAATGTCGCCAAGCTGCAGCAATACACCATCGAACTCTACAAAGAGATCGAGGCGATCTCCGGCGTCTCCTGCGGCATGCACGTGACGGGCGGCCTCAATCTGGCGGGCACGAAGGAACGGCTGGACTGGCTGAAGATGGCGCGTGCGCGCGGCCGGTACCTCGGGATGAATCTCGAGATCATCTCGATCGATGAAGCGGCGCGGATGTATCCGTTCATCGACAAGAGACATTTCGTCGGCGCGATGTTCGATCCGGTCGAAGGCCATCTCGATCCCTGGGGCGTGACACAGGCTTACGCCAAGTGCGCGACGTTGGCCGGCGCCGAGATCAACCGCTTCAACCGCGTCGTCGATCTAAAGGCACGGCCTGACGGCGCCTGGGATGTGTTCACCGAGAAGGGCGACATCGTCGCCGAACATGTCGTCAACTGCGGCGGGCTATGGGCGCGCGAAGTCGGACGCATGGTTGGTCTCGAATTGCCTGTTCTCGCGATGGAGCACCACTATCTCATCACCGAGGATATTCCCGGCGTCATCGATCCCAAGGTCGACAAGTTCCACGTCATCGACTTCGAGGGCGAAATCTACATGCGCCAAGAGGGCGGCGGCATGTTGATCGGCACCTACGAGCAGGCGTGCCAGCCTTGGAGCGAGCGCGAAACGCCTTGGGATTTCGGCCAGGATCTGCTGCCCAACGATCTCGATCGCATCGCGCCGAGCCTGGAGACGGCGTTCCAGCATTTTCCCGATCTCGGCAAGGCGGGCATCCGCAAGGTCGTCAACGGGCCGTTTACGTTCGCGCCTGACGGCAACCCGCTGATCGGACCCGTGAAGGGACTGAAGAACTTTTGGGTCGCCTGCGGCGTGATGGCTGGTTTCAGCCAGGGAGGCGGCGTCGGTCTCGCGCTCGCCAACTGGATGATCGACGGCGATCCAGGCCACGACGTCTGGGGCATGGACGTCGCGCGATTCGGCGATTGGGCGACGCTGCCCTACACCAACGCCAAGGTGCGCGAGAATTACTCGCGCCGCTTCCGCATCCGCTTCCCCAATGAAGAGTTGCCCGCCGCGCGCCCGCTGCGCACGACTCCGATCTACGACCGACTGCTCGCGGAAAATGCGGTATTCGGCGAATATTGCGGTCTCGAGAACCCGCTCTGGTTCGCGCCCAGGGGCGTCGAGCCGCGCGAGGATACGACGTTTCGACGCTCGAACGCGCACGCCCATGTCGGCGCGGAATGCCGCGCCGTGCGTGAACGGGTCGGCATGATCGAAATCGCCAATTACGGAAAGATCGAAGTCGAGGGGCCGCGCGCGTCGGAATTTCTCGGCCTTGTCATGGCTAATCGGCTGCCGGCAGTCGGCAGACTCGCGCTATCGCCGATGCTCAACGATGCCGGCAAGCTGATCGGCGACTTCACGATCTGCCGACACGCCGAGGAGAAGTTCCTGCTCGTATGCTCGTATGTCGCGGAAGGCTATTATCTCAGATGGTTCGAGCGGCATTTGCCGGCGGATGGCGTCGTTTGCCGCGCCGCCTCGATGGACTATCCCGGGCTGTCGATCGCAGGGCCAAAGTCGCGCGAACTGCTCCAAGGGCTCACCGCCACCGATGTCTCGAACGCGGCGTTCCCCTTCCTCACGTTCCGGAAGATTAACGTCGGCATGATTCCGGCCCTGGTCGGACGCGTCAGTTTCACGGGCGAACTCGGGTACGAAATCTGGGTTCGCCCGGAATATCAGCGCGCGCTGCACACACTCCTGCTCACCGCCGGCGAACCGCTCGGTCTGGTCCAGTTCGGCGGCCGCGCGTTGGCGTCTCTGCGGCTGGAGAAGAGCTTCGGCACGTGGGCGCGCGAATACCGGCCGATCTACGGTCCGTGCGAGGCGGGACTCGGGCGTTTCGTCGATCTTCGCAAGAACCATTTCGTCGGCCGTGAGGCGGCCGCTTTGGAAAAGCAGTCCGGCGGCAAGCTGCGGTTGGCGACCTTCGCGGTCGAGGCGGACGACGCCGACGCGATCGGCGACGAGCCGATTTGGCGCGACGGCCGCGTCGTCGGCTGGGTCACCTCGGGCGGCTTCGGGCATTGCGTCGGCAAGTCGCTGGCGATGGGCTATGTCGAGAAGGCGCATGCCGAGGCCGAAGCCGGCTTCGAGATCGAAATCATCGGGGAACGGCGGCCTGCGGTGCGCCTCGCCGCGCCGGCTTATGACCCGGCCGGCGCAGCGATGCGGTCGTGACGTGGATAGGATTGGGGTGGGCGGCGGGGCAAGCGAGAAGAGGAGTGACACGCACTCGGCTCCGCATTGACATTTGCGTGGCCGTCGTCGCCAATCGGCCCGGCGCGAAGTTTGCATCCGGCGCGTGCGCCACCCAATAACGCGATCGGGACACTCGCCCTTGGCAATTCTTGTCGGCCTCCATCACCTCACTCATTACATATATGACCGCCCGGTCGCGCTGGGCCCGCAGTCGATTCGCCTTCGTCCCGCGCCGCATTGTCGCACCCGCGTGGCGAGCTATTCGCTGAAGGTCACGCCGGCCCAGCATTTCGTCAACTGGCAGCAGGATCCGCACGGTAACTGGCTCGCACGCTTGGTGTTTCCGGAGAAGACCAGCGAGTTCAAGATCGAGGTCGATCTGACGGCCGAACTCGCCGTCATCAATCCGTTCGACTTTTTCATCGAACCCTACGCCGAGGAATTCCCGTTCGTCTATTCCGAGGAGCTGAACACCGAACTCGCGGCGTATCTGACGCCCGAACCGTCCGGTTCGCTGCTCTCGAAATACATGGGCGCGATCGCGGGGCGGCGTGATCGCACGATCGATTTTCTCGTCGCGCTCAACGCCGAACTCCAGCGCATGGTGCGATACGTCATCCGCCTGGAATCGGGCGTGCAAGAGCCCGACGAGACGCTGGCGCTGCGTTCGGGTTCCTGCCGTGACTCGGCTTGGCTCCTCGTGCAGATTCTGCGCCGGCTCGGCCTCGCGGCGCGATTCGTCTCCGGCTATCTCATCCAGCTGAAGGCAGACGTCGACCCGATCGAAGGGCCGATGGGGACCGATAAGGATTTCACCGATCTCCACGCCTGGGCCGAGGTCTATCTTCCCGGAGCCGGATGGATCGGCATGGACGCAACCTCCGGACTGTTCTGTGGCGAGGGCCATCTGCCGCTCTGCGCGACGCCGCATTTTCGCTCGGCTGCCCCGATTACCGGCATGGTCGAACCCGCCGGCGTCACTTTCGGTTTCGAGATGGACGTGAAACGGTTACGCGAGACGCCTCGCGTCACGCTCCCTTTCACCGACGTCGCCTGGGGCGCGCTCGACGCGCTCGGGGAAGCGGTCGATCGAGATTTGCAGGCCCAGGACATGCGCCTGACGATGGGCGGCGAGCCGACATTCGTTTCGATCGACGATTACGACGCCCCGGAATGGAACACCGGGGCGGTCGGCGGGACGAAAGAGTCGCGCGCGCAGGATTTGATCCGGCGACTCCATGAACGCTTCGCGCCGGGTGGTTTCCTGCATTTCGGCCAGGGCAAATGGTATCCCGGCGAGAGTCTGCCGCGCTGGGCGTTCTCGCTCTATTGGCGCAAGGATGGGCAACCGATCTGGGGAGCGCCGGAGCTAATCGCCGACAGCGAGGTGAAGGGCCGGTCGACCGACGCCGACGCGGAGCGACTGGCAGGCGAGATCGCCACGCGGCTGGGCCTGGAAACAGATTACGTGATTCCCGCTTACGAAGACGCGCCCTATTGGCTGCTCAAGGAACAGGCGTTGCCCGTCAACGTCGACCCGCTCGATCCCAAGATCGACGACCCCGAAGAGCGCTCGCGCATGGTGCGCACGTTCGATCGGGGCCTTTCGCGTCCAACCGGCTTCGTGCTTCCTGTCCAGCGCTGGAACGCCGAGGTCAAGCGCGCCTGGCGCAGCGAGCGCTGGCCGCTTCGGCGCGGTAAGCTCTTCCTGATTCCCGGCGACTCGCCGGTCGGCCTGCGGCTGCCGATGAAAACCCTGCCCTACGTGAAGCCGAAGGATTTCCCCTTCCTGCATGAGCAGGACCCGCTGGAACCGCGTCGACCGCTGCCTGCGCCGATCCAGTTTCGCCAGATCGACAACGCTGCCGCGCCCGGCGTCGATGCGCAGGAGCTGAACGAACAGTTCGCCGCCGAGGGCGCGGTCCGCACCGCGCTCTCCGTCGAGCTGCGCGACGGCGTGCTCTGCGTCTTCATGCCGCCGACGCCCCGCCTGGAGGATTATCTCGAACTGCTCGGCACGGTCGAGGCGATTACACGCGACCGCGGTCAGCCCGTACGCATCGAGGGCTACCCGCCGCCGCACGATCCGCGCATCGACGTGATCAAGGTGACGCCCGATCCCGGCGTGATCGAGGTCAACGTGCATCCCGCCGCGTCCTGGGGCCAAGCCGTGACGACGACGACCGCCCTCTATGAGGAGGCGCGGCTTGCGCGGCTCGGAACCGACAAGTTCCTGGCCGACGGGCGCCATACCGGCACGGGAGGGGGCAACCATGTCGTGGTCGGCGGCGCGACGCCGGCCGACTCGCCGTTTCTGCGCCGGCCCGATCTGCTCGCGAGCCTCGTGCTCTATTGGCAGCGCCATCCTTCGCTCTCGTATTTGTTCTCCGGTCTGTTCATCGGCCCGACGAGCCAGGCGCCGCGGATGGACGAAGCGCGCGACGACCAGCTCTATGAGTTCGAGATCGCGCTTTCGCAGACCCCGGCGGCTGGCGTCGCCGCGCCGCTGTGGGTGGTCGACCGTCTGTTCCGCAATCTGTTGACCGACGTGACCGGCAATACCCATCGCGCCGAAATCTGCATCGACAAGCTCTATTCGCCCGACAGCGCGACGGGCCGGCTCGGCCTCGTCGAGTTCCGCTCGTTCGAAATGCCGCCCGATGCACGCATGAGTCTGGCCCAGCAGTTACTGGTGCGCGCGCTGCTCGCCTGGTTCTGGCGCGAACCGCAGAAGGGAGCGCCCGTGCGTTGGGGCACCAATCTGCACGACCGTTTCATGCTGCCGCATTTCGCCTGGGAAGACTTTCTCGGGGTGCTCGCCGATCTCGCGGGCGCGAAATACGCCGTCGATCCGCTCTGGTTCGAGGCGCAGCGCGAATTCCGCTTTCCGCTGTGCGGCCGCGTCGAGCGCGGCGGCGTCGATCTTGAAATTCGCGCGGCGCTGGAGCCCTGGCACGTGCTGGGCGAGGAGACGACCGCGGGCGGCACGGCGCGCTATGTCGATTCTTCCGTCGAACGCCTCCAGGTCAAGGCGAAGGGCCTGGTGGCCGGACGTCATGTTCTCACGTGCAACGGACGCAAATTGCCGATGACGGCCACCGGCACCGTCGGCGAGGCGGTCGCCGGCGTGCGCTACAAGGCGTGGCAGCCCTACTCGGGTCTGCATCCTACGATCCCGCCGCAAGCGCCGCTGACCTTCGACGTGCTCGACGCCTGGAGCGGCCGCTCGCTCGGCGGCTGCGTCTATCACGTCTCACACCCCGGCGGCCGCGCCTACGACACTTCTCCGGTCAACGCCTACGAGGCCGAGGCCCGGCGGCTCGCGCGCTTCCAGGACTACGGGCATACGGCCGGGACGGTGACGATCCCGCCGGACGAGGCGACCGCGGAGTTTCCGCTGACGCTGGATTTGAGGAGGGGGACGACGTCTGGTCGCCCGAGCGTTCCCAAGCCCTGATAGTTCCTGGCGACTAGCGCCGGGCCGGGGGACGGGTCGTTGCCAAATCGGGTATATCTGACTAAAGTCAGAGAATGGATCGAACGCAAATCCAGCGAGTTCGCCGGTTCAACCGTCTGGTTACCCAGCGCGTCGGTGCCCTGCAGGACGGCTATCTCAGCCGCGGCCGTCCGTTGGGCGAGGCTCGATTGATCTTCGAAATCGGGCGCGAACGGCGCCGACGCGAGCTCGCTTCGCGGCAGGCTCGGTCTGGATTCGGGTTATCTCAGCCGGCTCCTGCGTTCGCTGGACGCGCAGGGCCTCGTGACCGTCGAAAAAAAGGCGGGTGACGCGCGCAGGCGAAGCTTGGCCCTGACCAGGAAGGGGCGCGAGGAGCTTTCGAGCTATGAAAAGCTCTCCGACGAGCTCGCGGCTTCGATTCTGGAGCCGCTCGACCCGGCGCGGCGCGACCGGCTGATGTTGGCGATGGGGGAGGTGGAGCGGCTGCTGCGGGCCGCTTCGGTGGAGATCGTCGCCGTGGCGGCGGGCGACGCCGAGGCTCGCTGGTGCCTCGACGAATACTTCCGTGAACTCGGATCGCGCTTCGAGGAAGGCTTCGACCCGCCGAGAGACAAGGCCGGAGAGATGAGCGAAATGACCCCGCCCGCGGGCGTCTTCATGCTCGCACGTCTGGAAGGCGATCCGGTCGGCTGCGGCGGCCTCAAGCGGATCGACGAGACCATGGGCGAGATCAAGCGCGTTTGGACTGCGCCCTCAGCCCGAGGCCTCGGCGTCGCGCGCAGGATAGTGCGAAGGCTCGAGGCCGCCGCTCGCGACATGGGCCTGAAGAGAGTTCGCCTCGACACCAATCGCGCGCTGACGGAGGCCCAAGCGCTATACCGCGCACAAGGATATCGGGAAGTCGCGCGCTTCGGCGACAACCCTTATGCGCATCATTGGTTCGCAAAAGAATTGTAGCCGCCGTCGCCCTCACGGCGCCGTCCTGATCCCCTGTTCTCGCGCGCGCTCGACCAACAGCTTCGCGTCCTCTGGCAACAGATAGCGCTTTGCCACGAGATTGGCGGCGGCCTTCTCGAACGCGGCGACATAGCTCTCCATTGTCGGATAGCGCTCCTCGATCGAGAGCCTGGGATCGCCTGTCGCGAGGCGTTCGGCACGGGTTGCAGCGAACGGGACGAAGCTGCCCCGCAGGTTGCAGAGTCCGTTTTCGAAGCGATCCTTACGGCCGAGATTCCAGCCGGTATAGGTCCCGATTGGCGTCTGCAGGAACGCCGATCTCAGCCCGCCGATATCGTTCCCGTCGGCGTCCACCTGCATCTCCAACACGCCGTAGCTCCCCGAACGCACTCGAGGCGGCTCTTGAACGATGATCCCGCTCGAATCCTGCGCGCGATACAGTGGGCCGAAATCCAGCGGGTGCAGCGTATCGTAGATGCGCAGCGGCGAGGTCGCTGGACGCTCCACACCGCCGTAAGAATTGGCGGGGATTCCGGGAAAGCGCACCTGGTCTGGCGGGACGAGCGTTCCATCCGCGATATGCGGCGTCGCGCTTTCGAGCGGCGTCTCGTCGTCACGCACCCAGGTGGTCAGCGCGGTCAGCAGGGCGCGCATCGTCCAGAGCTGTGGATTCGGGTTCGGTTGCTGCTGGCAATTGCCGAATGGCGGGCGCGTCGCAAGGGGAAACGGCGCCGGGCCGTGCTGCGTACTCGCCATGATGAAGGTGCGCACATTGGGCGGGTCCGCGATATCGCGCTGGCCGAGCGGGTCGGTCAGCCCGAGCGACTGGCGACCTTCCCACATCTCGAGCGCGGTCGCGACGTGGAACAGCCGAGGGCATGTGTCCGTCGCCGCGCAGCGGTCGAACAGGCCCTGGGTGCCAGGGTCAGCGGGTCGATCTGCTTGGCGTAGGTGAAGGGGAAATCATAGGCGGGATAGAGGTGATCGACCTGCTCGCCCCAGGCGCGCACCGGTTGGCCGAAGCGCACGTTCAGCGGCATCAGGCCGCCGCCGATATGGGGATAGGCGCCGTCGAACACGCGCTGGCCAGCTTCGTCTCGGTTGAAGCCGAGCGCGAGCAAACTGCGGATCATCCGGCCGCTCTGTGAGCTGCCCTCGAGAATCGCGAGATTGTCGGGGCGATAGGCCGGATTGGCATGGCCGGAATCGTCATGAGCGGAATTGCGCAGGAAGGCTCCAAGGTCGCGCGTGGCGGCGAAGCCGAGGCCGCCGACCGTCGGGTCCTTGGCGCGATAGATCAGCTCGTAAAGCCGGCCAGGTTGAAATCCGGCGGAATAGCAGATGTGCTTGTCGTCGGGCGTCGCCGGCTTGCCCGGCTCGCAGGCGCCGAAACTCCATTGGCTGTTCGCGATCGGCTCGCGCGGATCCTGCTCGCGCGCCCTGACCGTCAGGGTTGGCAGAAAGCCGTCCGCGGCGGGCGTCTGATTGTCGAGGCTCGCGGTGGGATGGCTGTCGTAGCTGCCGGGGGGATAATTTTGAATCTGCTGGCTCATACTGATCGGCAGGCTCGCGGCCGCCGCCGGCGCAATGATTTCCGAACGCACCACGCCGGTGATCGGCGAGCCGTCGTGATTGTGCGCGATGATGGGCGGCATGCGGACGCGGTTCATGCCGGGCAGCACGTCCATTTCCCATCCGAACCAGACCATCGTGTAGCCCTGGCGCAGGAGCCAGCCGTCGCCGGGCGAGGTCAGGCCGTTGCGCTCGGCCAACGTTCCGCCGACGCCCTCGTTGAAATTGCTCGGCGCCAGCTTGTTGCCGCGGTTGTTCACCTCGAACAACAAGATGCGGTTGCCGCGCGCGATGTCCTCGGGCTTCAGCAATTCGATTTCAGTTGTGTATTCGACCATGCCGCGCGCGTTGCGCGGCGCGAGATTGATGTCCTGGATGATCGCATTGGTGGGATCGGCGGGGTCGAGTTCGCCCGCAACTCGCCCGACGAGATGCTCGTAGCGGCCGACATCGCCGAAGGCGGCGTCGGAGTAGGCGGGTTCGGATTTGAGGATTTCGATTTGCGTGATTCGCGCCTCGGCGAGGC
>JBAQGU010000287.1:0-4122 GCA_049287975.1 Roseiarcus sp. | reverse complement strand
CCTATGACCCTATTGCCCGGCGAACCATCGCCTGGGTTCTTGGTCGCCGTGATGACGCCACATGCCAAAAGCTCCTCAACAAAGTCGGCCTCGAAGGCAAGACGTTCGTCACCGATGATTGGGAGGGCTATCACCGCCTCATCCCTGATGACCAACTCTTCACAGGCAAAGACTTGACCGTCCCCATCGAACAGGACAACAGCAACATCCTCTCTGATGCGGTTCGCTACTCCTTCATCGTGGTGGACTTTCACCACCTAGTCCCTGCCGGCCTCCCGGCGCATCTGACAGTGCACTTTTGTACCGCAGTTGCAATGGCACAATCGTTGCCCGCCATTCACCGCGAGTCGGGGTTGCTAAGCAGCTGGCAAAAAGTGTCCAGTTGCTCGAAATTACGGTATACAATTGTGATAGCCCCGGCATCGCCCGTGCTGCGTATAGTTACTTTAGTGCCAAGAGCGAGGCCCAACTTTTCTTCCAGCGCGCGGGTGTCAGGGTTGCGCGAAGGATTGGCTTTAGCGAGGGTCCGTAACGCTTTTCCGACATTTTCCCCCAATCGCTCCACCTCGCGAACGGTCATCCCTTGCGCGACCACGCGATCGGCAATCGTGTCGGGGTCACTTACGGCGAGCAACGCCCTCGCGTGCCCAGCAGAAATCGCTCCAGCAACTAGCAGCGTGCGAGTATGCTCTGGTAAACTCATGAGCCGCAAAGTGTTGGCGATGTGACTACGGCTCTTACCGACAATTCGGGCGATGTCGGCATGACTGTATCCATGGTCGGTCGCCAGTTGAGAGTAGCCGTTAGCCTCTTCGAGGGCATTAAGGTCGGCGCGTTGCACGTTTTCGATGATGGCAATTTCAAGTGCTTCCCGATCGCCCGCCTCAAGGACCAGGATTGGGATCTCATGATGGCCGGCCCTTTGAGCCGCGCGCCAGCGCCGTTCGCCAGCTATGATTTCGTAAGCATCAACTACGCGAGGGACGGGGCGAACGAGAACGGGCTGGATAACTCCGCGCTCCCGGATCGAAGTAGTGAGTTCGTCGAGGTCCGCCTCCGTGAAAGCCTTCCGCGGGTTACGTGGATTCGGGCGCAAGAATTCGATTGGCGCCTTTCGGACGCCGCGCGACCTCTCAATCAGGACTTGGTCATCACCTTTGGTGCCGAGCAACGCGGCGAGGCCCCGGCCAAGTCGTGGTCTTTGATCATGGGGACGGGAGACGTCTTCGGACATTGGAATTCCTAGTCTTCTGCGGCAACGGCACCCAGCAGGGAGAGAGCGCGCCAACGCCCCTCGCGTTGTATGATTTCGGACGCAAGTTTGAGATAGGCTTGGCTGCCTGAGCATTTGAGGTCATAAAGAAGTACGGGCTTGCCGTGGGAAGGCGCTTCGGAGACACGGACGTTGCGGGGGATAACGGTGTCATAAACTCTTTCTCCCATGAACGCTCGAACATCTGCGACGACTTGACCCGCCAGGGAATTGCGGGGATCGAACATAGTCAACACAATGCCGTGGATAATTAGAGTGGGGTTGAGCGACATCCGTACTTGATCCACGGTCGAAAGCAATTGCGAAAGCCCTTCGAGTGCGAAAAATTCGCATTGTAACGGGACGACAACGGCATCTGCCGCGGCAAGAGCGTTTATGGTAAGCAGGTTCAGCGAGGGCGGACAATCGATAAGAACGTAGGTGATTTCGGCGTCAATTTCGCCCTTGGAAAAAAAAACCTTAAGTGCATTCTTAAGCTTGTAGGATCGGTCTGCCTGGGCCGATATCTCTAATTCGAAGCCAAGCAGATCCATTGTGGATGGCGCGATGAAGAGGCGCGGCACTGCTGTCGCGGTTAAAACTTGCGCAAGACTACGATCCCCCGCGAGAGCGTCATAACTCGAGGAAGCTCGCGCCTTGCGATCAATTCCAAGCCCGGTCGATGCATTTCCTTGCGGATCGAGGTCTATGATTAAGACACGCTCGCCGATGGCGGCGAGTGCGGTTCCTAGGTTGATTGCGGTCGTTGTCTTGCCAACGCCACCTTTTTGATTGGTCAGCGCGAGAACCCGCGGACTACGCCGCTCTGTTGCACCCCCGGCGCTTTTCGTCCAATTGAGGTGAGCGTCTTGGGTCATTTTTGAGCCTGTGCGCGGCTGTCGCGGCTGTGAATGCAGTCACTTCGAGCGTCGGGAGCAAAGTTATGTCGGAAGCGTTTGAATTGGAATTGGGGCGTTCCCGAAAAGGTTTCAGTCTGTGCTGCCGCCGATCGTCCTCGCGGTAAACCGCGCGGAGCATAAGCAACTCATTGGCAAGTTCAACGAGACTAGGCAAGGGAGCCAGTGCCCGAGAGGTGACTGCGTCCACAAGTGACAACAAGCAGGGATCGAACATTTCGATACAACCGCCATGAATGCGGGCAGGAGCATCGGTCGCACGAGCGACCTCCCGTAGGAACGCGCATTTTCTCTGATTCGTTCAAGGCATTGAACTTCTGCTAGATGACGCGTCCAGACTTGAGAAAATGCGCGCTCGGATACTTTTCGCCAGCGCGCGAGAAACTCGACATATTTATCTAGGCGAGCTTCAGTTTGGCGACTAACTCCGATGAACGCGAGCCCGGTGGCGCGATCACGGGTCACTTCAAGTTTTCCCGCTAGAGCGAGAAAGTTTCATGTGAAACTTCGCAGTAAGGGCTGCGAGAGCACCGTACGTCGAAGTACCAACCGTCGAGCGGGAGACCGCGTCTCGCACGATGCGGCCACGTCAGTCCTCACGTGTCCGATGCACGCACGCGTCCTGACCGGACGTGCCCGGCGACCAAGGCAAGCGCTGCCGGAGTCACCCCCTCAATTCGGGCGGCCTCGCCAAGGCTACCAGGACGAACCGCAAGGAATTTTGCCTTCATCTCGTTGGATAGCCCTCCAAGCGAGGCAAAGTCTAAATCTTCAGGAATTGCTAGGGATTCGCTTTTTCGATGTCGCACAATATCCTCTTCTTGCCGATCGAGATAGGCGGCGTATTTCGCTTCGGCCTCCAATTGTCGCGCCAATGCGGGATCGATTTCTGATAGCTCCGGCCAAACTCTGGCAAGCGTGCCAAGGCTTAGCTGAGCGGCCAATTCAAAGGCGGAGCGCCGCACGCCGTCGTGATTGACGGGAATACCGGCTGAAAGTAGAGCGGTCGGTGAGGCCGTCGCAGCTCTAATCACTGCGCGCGCAAACTTGAGGCGCGCCATCGCGACACCATGAAGTCTCGCGCGGGAGGGTCCGACACAGCCCAACGCGATTCCCTTGTCGGTTAAGCGCTCGTCCGCGTTATTGGCGCGCATGGAGAGGCGATATTCGGCTCGCGAAGTGAACATGCGATAGGGCTCACTTACACCCTTTCCGACGAGATCGTCTATCATGACTCCTATGTAGCAATCCGCTCGATCGAAGGTCGACAACGGGGCGTTGCCTGCAAAAAAAGCAGCATTGAGGCCGGCGACCAAGCCCTGAGCCGCCGCCTCTTCGTATCCAGTAGTTCCATTAATTTGCCCCGCGAGAAACAAACCTTTCGCGCGGCGCGTCATCAAAGTCGAGTCGAGCTCGCGCGGATCAATGTAGTCATATTCGATGGCATAACCGGGTTGCCGAACTCGTGTGTGCTCCAAACCGGGTATCGTCGCAAGAAAGCGCGCTTGGGCGTCTCGGGCTAGCGAAGTCGAAATGCCGTTGGGATATATTGTGGAATCATCGAGACCCTCGGGTTCTAGGAAGATTTGATGAGTATCACGGTCGGCGAACCGGATGACTTTGTCTTCGATCGACGGACAATAGCGGGGACCAAGACCGGTGATCGCCCCGGAATAGACGGCGGTTCTGTGAGCGTTGGCCCGGACAATCGCGTGACCGGCGGGCGTAGTTCGCGTGATATGACATGCAATTTGGCGGTTTTGAATCGCCCGGGTCATAGTCGAAAATGTTTCCGGCGCGATGTCACCCCACTGTGGTTCGAGTTGGGAAAAGTCGATCGTGCCGCCGTCGAGACGCGGAGGGGTTCCGGTCTTCAGGCGATTAAGCGAGAATCCTAGGGCGTCGAGACATCGCGCGAGCCCAACGGACGGTGGACTCCCCGAACGTCCCGCG
>JBAQGU010000286.1:0-7218 GCA_049287975.1 Roseiarcus sp. | reverse complement strand
ACCTCTAGTTGAAGTTGTCGATGTCGGGGCCAAGGCTCCCGTCATCCTCCATATCGTTGAGAATCTCGAGGATGGCGTCATAAGTGGGATAGATGTGAATCTCGGGTTTGAAGCGACGCGCAACCTTTCTCGCCAGACCGGGTCCCAACTCCTCCAGGAGATCGACGGCCTGATCGTCGCGACCGCTCTCAACAATATCGACCCCTTTCATCGCACAAAACGCAGCAACTGCACCGGCATGGATTTGATCGCGCCGTGATTTCGCAACATGGGCGTGCGCTGTTGGCAGCGCGATGCGACGGGGCTGCTGGTTCTCTACCGGCGTATTCGGCCTTGTGTGGATGGACATGGCTCTCTCCTTCTAGGTGGATTTCCACCTTCCGAAACCTTCCGTTTTCGGGAATTATCATCCGGTCTACAAATGAAGAGGATTCGCATTCTGTCTTGCTCACGAGTGTCGTCATCAACAAAAATTGATGAGCGAACAAATGAATAATGCCGAAACGCTCGATGCAATCGGCTTTCGATCGTCAGTCGCCGTCTTTTCGCCATTTCGTGCTTGGGAGATTTAGCGTCCAGCGCGTTTGATCGTCGCTGAAATTCGTTCGCGCCGCGCCGTCGTTTGCCGCGCTTCCCCCGCCATCCGCGGGGTTACCGCGGCCGTTGCCTTGCCCGCCCTTTGGCTTTTCGCGGCTGACAAACACCGGGACGCCTTGGCCGAGCTTCTGTGCGGCGGAGCGGAGCATGGAGCGCATTCGACTGTCTGGAACGACAGTCACCGCGAGCGGTGTGGTTTCCCCGATGTTCTTGATCCAGAGATCAAAAGATTGATCGTCCTCCGTGTGCTCGGCAAGCAATTGAAACCGATCGGGAAGATCGCTCAGCGTACGTGGCTGCGGGTAGCCGAGGATCGCGCGGGTCGCCAATGGCGACCAGCAGACGAGAACGCCAAAGGCCACCGCAAGCGCCACCTTCTGCCAGATCGCGGCGGCCGAAGTCTTGAACAGCCATATCAGCGAGCAGACGAGCAGCCCGAGGAGGAGGGCGTCCGTGAGGATATAGGCGGCAAACGGCGTCATGGGGTTTGCGGCGCGGGAAGCGCGGCCTCTTGCTCTTTATTGGTCCGATAGAACTTCGCTGTTATCGGCTCCACCGGCGGATCGGCTTCGGCGAAATTGCCATCCGGCAATACGTCCATCGCCCACACATTGACCGCGTCTCCCTCGTAATCGAGCGTGAAGTCCTTGCGGAAGACCGACGTCACTTTCGGGTTGAGCTTTATGACCTCGACGTGAACGACGGTTCCGAGGGCGTGCGGATCGCGCGCGCGGCCATCGTCGGAACGGCGGGCCTTGTAAAGGTGTATTCCATAGGTATAGCGCCCAGGAATGACGCCCCGCAGCGTCATGACTTCCTTGTGGGGCAGATATACGGTCTGACCGTCGACCGTCATCTTGTCGTCCATGTAGCCGCGAGAGTCGCGATCCAGCGACAGCGCGCCCGCCTCGACGTTCTGGTAGAAGCACGGCTTTGACGGGTTGGGAGGACCGGTGGCCCACAAATCGACGTCGTCGTCCAGCATCCTGTCCCATTCGATGCTGACGAGATACTGCGCTTCCACGTGAACGCCGTCGGCGACTTTCTTCGGCGCCACGCTCACAATGAGGATAGCGACGATGACAAGCAGCATGTCGACGTAGGACAAGAGGATGCCAGCGCGGCGCGTCGGATTAGGCATTGCGGCGCACCCGTCGGAGAGACGAATTCAAGATATGCGAGAGAATCAAGACGATCGCGAAGCCCGTGACGCCGCAGAGCGTCGAGAACAGCGCCGTCCCCAGCAGAGCCAGAACGTCGCCGCCCTCCTTCAGGGCGACCGCCTGCTGAGCAAGTCCGTAAATCGTTCCCGCGAGCCCAATGGCGGGACAGAGGTCCGCGGCGATTCCGCCCCACTCGGACGCGTCTTCGATCTCCACGACCTCGTCGAGCCTGCCGCCACGTAAGCCGTCGTCAGGGATGCGCCAACACAGCCAGCCGATGTATGCCGCAGTTCCAACGACGAGCGCCGCGATCAAGGACGACATGTGACTGGAATCATCGCGCCAAATGCGCGCGACCAGCCCAAAATAGGTCGCGAAAAAAACGGCGATTCCGATCGCCACGACGATGGACAGCCATTGCAGAAAAGCCGGCTTGCGCGCGACTGTCCTCGCAAAATCACCTGACACTCGTCTTGCTTCTACGGCGTAAGCTTCGGCGTTCGACACTGTTGCCTCCATGGGACGCTCGGATCGGAAATCAAAATCAACGCGGGCTCCGGTAACGCCTTTCCCGTCGGGGATTCATATTGGAGCCCGCCTACTCCTCCGCCATTCCCCTTTGGGGCCGCGCGGTCATACTTGCGCATCATGCCGTCGCACCTGAGTATCATGCAGTCGCCTCAGAGCTGCGCGGTCAGATTGCCACCGGTCGTGACGTTGGAATTGTCGATTTTTCGCGAGAGTGGAAGGATTGGCCGCTTTTCGCGAGGTAGTAGGCGGGGCGGGACTTCAGCCAATTGCGGCCGCCGGATCGCCTGCGTTGAAAGGGGTAAACGGTGACAAATGGCCAAGAGAGAATTGCGGATCGTCAATCCGAACACGGATGCGAGCGTGACCCGATGGCTGCGCGAAGAGGCTAGCCGCGTCGCGGGCGATGCTTTTGACGTGGTCGCCGTGAATGCCGATTCCGGACTCCCGGCGATCCAGACGCCGGCCGAAATCGAATTCGCCGCTAGGGCCGTGCTCTTCGCGATCTCGGTGGCGCCCCGCCCCTGGGGCGCGGTTGTCGCCGCGTTCGGCGATCCCGGATTGAGCGAGGCGCGCGCGCTTGGCTCGACGGCGGTCGTCGGGCTTGGCGAGTGCGGGCTGCTGGCTGCCGGTCTCGGCGACCGGCGGTTTTCCATCGTGACGCTGGGCGCGGCGATGGGGGAAACGATCCTCGCCAAGGTCGCGTCACTCGGTCTGAGCGGCCAGCTGGCCGGCGTGCGCTTTCTTCCGTTCTCGATCGCGGAGCTGATCGGGGATCGCCAAGCCAGGCGCGGCGCGATCGCGGCGGCGGTTCGCGCTTGCGCTGAAGAAGAGCGCGCCGAGGCCGTTCTGCTCGGCGGCGCTCCTTTCGCCGGGCTGGCGGCCTCGCTCGCGAAGGAGACAGGAGCGGCCGTGTTGGATGGGGTCGAGGCGAGCGTGGCTCGGCTGGCGGGCCCCGCGGGGATGACTCGCCGGTGATTTCGATGCCGAAGGTTGTCGGCATCGCTCGATTTTTGCCTATGCGACCGCCCGCAATCCTCTATGCTGGGTTCGGCGCGAGGTAACCGATGTCCGGCGCGATTACGGGCGCGGGCGCCGACCGCGTCGGTTTCGGCACGTGATGAGAGGCCGGTATGCCGAACGCAAAATACGATCGCGACTTCTACGCCTGGGCCAACGAGCAGGCCGCGCTCTTGCGCGCTGGCGAAGTATCGCGGGCGGACGTCGAGAACATCGCCGAGGAGCTCGAAAGGCTCGGCCGCACCGAAAAGCGGGAGTTCGTGAGCCGCCTGACGGCGTTGCTCACGCTTCTCCTGAAAGCGCGATTCCAGCCGAGAAAGCGAAGTCCTTCCTGGAAAGAAGCGATCACGTTCGCCCGAGCCCAGGTGCTCGAGCACCTCGACGACAATCCCAGCCTGAAAGACAAATTGCCCGAGACGATCGCCTCCGCCTTCCGCAATGCCCGCCGGTCCGCCGTCGATGAGACCGGCCCCGACGACGGCGCATTCCCCCTCGCCTGCCCATGGGCGTTCGAGCAGACGATCGACGAGAAGTTCTGGCCGGATTGACGCAAATGTAGCCGCGCTCGCCGAACGCGACCGTCGGAGCATGCGACGTTCTTCGCAAGCCCCGCGCGCGACTGCGCGAAGGGCGGCCCAGCTGGATTGCTGCCGAGGGTTTCGAATTGGAGAATATCTCATGATAAAAGGCTAGCATGAATTTGGCTTATTAGAATCAAAAATCTCGCATGTGGGCATCGATTTTTTCTAAACATCTGTTATATCGATTGAATTTCGTCAACCGTGTCGTTGGCCTTATCTCGCCGCATTTCGATCCATCGAAAGCAGCGTTTCTGTTTTTGATAAGTCTGGTGAAGATCGGCGCGGCGCGGTCGCGCTTTGCCGCCGCACTCGGCTCGGTCCCTCCGCGGCGAGAAATAGCCCAAGTCAACAAAGGCGCCGACTACGGTTCCGCACGCGCGCGGCGAGCATCGATTACCGATAGCAGCGCTAAGCAACCTTGAGCTAAAAGCAACGTTCAGTTAGAACGGGTCTCAATGATCCAAAAAAGTGGCAATTTTACGCTAGAGCTGGAATATTACCGTTATTTAATATTTGTAATATTGTGGAACTTGACTGCGCGTTAAGAGTTGCCTTGTGCAAGGGGCTGATTGAAAAGGAGACATCCACAATGAACAGGTTAGTATTGATAGGCGTCGCCACCGCGGCGGCGTTCTCGACCGCGGCTTTCGCGCAAACCAACCCGACGCCGGCGCCCGGTGGGACCGCGCCTGCGAAAACCACGCAGGAAAGCGTCAAGGCTCCATCCCTTCGGCAGGAGGTGCTCGACAGCCTGCATAAGGCCGGCTTCAAGGACATTTCGGTCAAGGCCGACTCGTTCTTTGTGCAGGCCAAAGACAAAGAAGGCCACGACGTGACGATGGTGTTGGGGCCGGACTCCTTCACCGCGGTGATGGCTGTGGGGTCGAACGGGATGACGCCCGCGGAGACTTCGGCCGACGCGAGTCCTTTCGCCACGGTGCCGGCGAAGGACAAACTGAGTTCCGAGGTCGTTGGCCTGCCGGTCTACAACAACGACCATAAAGAAATCGGAAGCATCAAGGACATCGCGTTCGACAACGCGGGCGGTGGGGCCTATGTCCTCGCAGTCGGAGGCTTCCTCGGAATGAGTGACCATTACGTAGCGGTGCGGCCTTCCGCGATCAATCTCAACTACAACGCCAGCGACAAGAAATGGCATGCCGAGATGAACACGTCCGCGGCGCAACTGAAAGCCGCGCCCGAGTATAAATTTCCGACCAACTCGTGACCCCTCGGGGTTCGCCGAAGCGCGGGGACCCGCGCTTCGGTCCGCGCCGGCGCCTCGATGTCGAAGCGGATCACCCCGCCGCGGCCTGGTCTCCCTCGCGCCATTCCAGCGCGACGACCTTGCCCTTCTCCACCGTCAAGGCCAGCCGCCCCTGTTTGAGTTCGAGCGCACGCGCGCCGAACAGCTTGCGGCGCCAGCCCTGAAGAGCCGGCACGTCGGCCTTGTCGTTGCCGGCGATCGCCTCGAGGTCGTCGACGGTCGCGATCATCTTGCCCGCGACGCCGCTTTCGTCGCTGATCTGGCGGAGCAGCACCTTCAGCAATTCGACGGTCGCGGCGGAGCCTGGGCCGCCGCGACGCTCGCGCTCGAGCTTGGGCAAAGTCTTGGGGTCGCGCGCGAGCCCGCGCTCGACCGCTGCGAGAATTTCCTCGCCGGCGCGCGAACGCTCCATCCCCCGCGGAATCGCGCGCAAATTGCCGAGCGCTTCCTGCGTGCGCGGCGCGGCGAGTGCGACCTCGATCAAGATATCGTCCTTCAGCACGCGCGAGCGCGGCACGTCGCGCGCTTGCGCCTCGCTCTCGCGCCAGGCCGCGACTTCCATCAGTACGGCCAAGTCGCGCGGCTTGCGCGCGCGATTCTTGAACCTCTCCCAGGCGCGCTCGGGATGCTGCTCGTAGGTCGAGGCGGACGTGAGAACGCGCATTTCGTCCTCCAGCCAGGCCAGCCGTTCCGTCGCCTTCAACTTCGCCAGCAGCGTGCGATAGATCTCGCGCAAATGCGTGACGTCCCCGATCGCGTAGTCGATCTGCGCCTTGGCGAGCGGTCGGCGAACCCAATCGGTGAAGCGCGAGGATTTGTCCACCGGCGTATGGCAGATCGATTGCACGAGCTCGCTGTAGGAAACCTGTTCGCCATAACCGCAGACCATCGCGGCGACCTGGGTGTCGAACATCGGGCTCGGCACGACGCCCGCGAGCTTCCAGAAAATTTCGACGTCCTGCCGCGCCGCGTGGAACACCTTCAGGACATGCGGGTCCGCCATCAGCGCGAACAGCGGCTTCAGGTCGATCTCGGGCGCCAGCGCATCGATCGCCAGCGCCTCGTCGTCCCCCGCGAGCTGCACCAGGCAGAGAATGGGCCAGAAAGTCGTCTCGCGATGAAATTCCGTATCGACGGTGACATAGGGATGACGCGCCATCCGGGCGCAGGCGGCCTGTAATTCGGCCGTCGTCGTGATCACCGGCACGACCTATCCCTTCGCGGCGGCGGTCGCGGGCTTGGTTCGATCCTTGCGCACGGGCGGGGGCGCATGACGCGGCATGCCGAGCCGCTTGTCGAGATAGGCGCCGACCGTCTCGTTCAAGTCCTCGATGCAGTCCTCGAAGAAATGGTTGGCGTTGGCGATCACCGCGTGCTCGATCGTGATGCCCTTCTGCGTCTTCAATTTCTCGATCAGCGCCAGCACTTCCTTCAGCGGCGCGACGCGATCCTTGTCGCCATGCACAAACAGGCCCGAGGAAGGGCAGGGCGCCAGGAAGCTGAAGTCGAAACGGTTGGCCGGCGGCGCGATCGAGATGAAGCCCTCGATCTCGGGCCGGCGCATCAGGAGCTGCATGCCGATCCAGGACCCGAACGAAACGCCGGCGATCCAGCACGCGCGCGCTTCCGGATTGATCGATTGCGCCCAATCGAGCGCGGACGCCGCATCCGACAATTCGCCCTGACCATGATCGAAGTCGCCCTGCGAGCGGCCGACGCCGCGAAAATTGAAGCGAAGCACGGAGAAGCCGCGCTCGGCGAAGGAATAATAGGCGTTGTAGACGATCTGGTTGTTCATCGTGCCGCCGAACTGCGGGTGCGGATGCAATATCACCGCTATCGGGGCGCCGCGCTGTTTGGCAGGATGAAAACGCCCCTCCAGGCGACCGGCTGGGCCATTGAAAAACACTTCGGGCATTGCGCCTCCAGAAACTCTCGTGCGGCGCCGGTCCGGGCGCCGAGGCGGTTGTACGCCACGGGCGCCCTCGAGCGGTCCGCCTCGCCCGAAGCGACCTTTCGGGTTGCGACGGCTTGCGGCGGACGGGGCTCACGCGTATCTGTC
>JBAQGU010000285.1:0-2240 GCA_049287975.1 Roseiarcus sp. | reverse complement strand
ACCGAGTCGTGGCGATGGCGCGCGGCGAAATCGTGTTCGACAGCCCGATCCACGAGACGTCGATCGAGCAAGTGCACGAATTCCTGTGAACGACACTCGGGCGGCAGTATGACCGACGCTGTCTCGTCAGGCCTCCGCTGTCGAACGCGACAATCAAATTTGGAAATCAACGCAGCGCGAGAGGATCGCTTTCAGATAAAAATCCGATGATTTCCTGGAAGAACTGCATGCGGTTTTTCTCCAGCATGACGGTATGCGTGCCCTCGCCCAACTCGACGAATCTCTTGTAGGGGGCATTCGTCAGTTGCTTGAAATAAGCCTCCGTCTGATAGGTCGGCAGGTCCGCATCCCATTCGGCATGGATGAGGAGCGTCGGAACGGTTATCTTGCCGGGATCGTAATATGGCTTTCCCGCCAGCCAATAATTTGTGAATTCCTCAACCACGCCGTTGGGCGCCCGAAGCATCGGCGGGTTCAATTTGCTGCCGACCGGATCGGTCGCCAATGTCGCATTCCACCATGCGTCGAATACACCGGGAGGAATCAAGGTCGCCGCCTTGTCCTTCGCCACTCCCTTCAACCAACGCGCCTTGGCGGAATCCTTCCCGACCGTACGATAGGCGCCCAGAGGGTCGCCCTTGGGCGCGACGGGCGGCTCGCGCAGCCACAGCGGGGCGTAGAGAACGAGACGGTTGATCTTCTCGTCGTGCAGCGACGTGTAAGATCCAGCGGTGGACGTCCCCCACGACCACCCCATCAAATCCAGTTTCGGAATGCTCCTCGTCTTCAAGACATAATCAACCGCCGCGCCGAGGTCCTTGGCGGCGTCGGCCGAGGTCGCGAGCGGCTTGTTGGCCGCGGGCGGCTGGTCCATTTCCGGCGGCCTCGTCGAGCCGCCGTAGCCGCGAATATCGACCAGAAAGACATCGTAGCCCTGCTGCGCAATCAGGTCCATCATCGATACGCCCTCGATCGGCAAATCGAAAGCCGTCTCAGCGGGGTATGTCGCGCCATGAACGAAAAGCAGGGTCCTGTCGGCGCTGAACGTCGTCATCCCAGCTGGGTGCTTGTTGCGCATATAAAGTTCGATCCCCGGATCGACCGAGGGGATCGTAAAGCTTCTTGTCTCGAGTTGCGCCGCCGCCGCCAGCGACGGCGTCGAATATGCGAGGCTCGACAAGAGGCCGATTGTAAAGGCATGCGCCGTCCAGCTCATTCAAATCCTCCCGGTGGGTCTCGCGGAACCGCTATCGGAATTGCCCGCGAATGAAAGGCGGCGCCTCGCCAACGGGCGCGAACCGCCGCTATTTCACCGCGGAGAACGCAGTCGGCGCCAGGATCTGGTTGCTGAAGGTGGCCACGATCGGGCCGTCCTTTTCAGATTCGCTGCGCGCGGCGAGCCATTCGGGATCCGCCATAAAGGCGGGCCACTTCGCCTCGCGCTCCGCCAGCGATTCCCACGCCAGCAGATAGGTGAGCTCGTTGTTGGATTCGCCGACCAGCGTCGTCCAGAAACCCGCCTGGCGAATGCCGTGCTTCTCCCAGATGCGGAGCGTGTGGTTCTGGAACCGCGCGAGCAGATTCGGCAGGCGGCCTGGCAGTGTTCGGTAGATGCGCAATTCGTGGATCATCGTGGTCTCTCGCTCCCTAGGGACGGCTGAATTCGCCTGTGATCGGCCGAGTTATCGCAGATTGTCCGCCATCGCGCCACCCGCTCGCTCAAGCCTTCGGCCTGAACGCGGCGCAGACCTCCGGGCGGGTCTCGAGCCGATCGCCGCCGATCAGGTCGAGGCAATAGGGGATCGCGGGAAAGACCGCGTCGAGGCAGGTCCGGATCGCCGAGGGTTTCCCCGGCAGATTGACGATCAGGCTGCGGCCGCGCAATCCCGCGAGCTGACGCGAGAGGATCGCGGTAGGCACCTCGAGCAGGCTGCGCGTTCGCATCAACTCGCCGAAGCCCGGCATGAGCCGATCGCAGACCGCCTCGGTCGCCTCGGGCGTCACGTCGCGCGGGCCGGGGCCGGTGCCGCCGGTGGTGAGGATCAGCGAGCAGCGCTCGATATCGGCGAGCTCGCGCAGCGTCGCTTCGATGCGCGGCTTTTCGTCCGGGATCACGCGCCGAACGGCGCGCCACGGCGTCGCGAGGATCGCCGCGAGCGCGGCCTCGATGCCCGGACCGCCCTTGTCCTCGTAGACGCCGGCCGAGGCGCGATCGGAAATGGTGACGACGCCGATGGGAA
>JBAQGU010000284.1:0-6541 GCA_049287975.1 Roseiarcus sp. | reverse complement strand
CCATTGAATCACCTGGTCTAAACAGGAGAGGCATTCGCCGACCACCGTCTGCGTCATTCTACGTTTGCCGGCGCGAGCGGCGGATAGCACGTCTTCTGCGGCATGCACGGCCCGCGTCATGGCATCGAATTCGACAATGGCAGCGCCGCCCTTCAGGGTATGGAAAGAACGAAAGGCGCTATCGAGCGTCCGTGCGTCATCGGGATTGTGCTCCAGCGCCAGAAGATCGCGAGTGGCGCTCTCCACGAGTTCGCGGGACTCCAGGAGGAATTGTTCGACGAACTCGTTCATCCGCTTTTCCCGGACAAAAGAGAACTGAATTCCACTAATACGTCTTGGCTGACCGGCTTGGTTAGATAGAAGTTGGCGCCCGCCGCGCGGGCGGAGGCGAAATCCTGCTCTCGGGCTTCGGTGCTGGTGATCAGAGCGGGAATAGAGGAAAGTGGCGGCTGCTGGCGTCGGATCGTCGCAAGAAATGTCAAGCCGTCCATTTGCGGCATGTTGATATCAATGATTAGAAGATCGACGGGATTCTTCGTCAGCTTCTCTAGCGCTTCTATGCCGTTCAGCGCCTCGTCGACCTCGAAGCCAGCCTCCTCCAGGGCCTTGCGGTAGTATAGCCTCACCAAGTTCGCATCGTCGATGACGAGCACGCGTTTTCCTTGTTCAGCCACGCCCGCCGTCCTTTGGTCTGCGATAAACGATGGCGTCCGCAAATCGGCATACTTCGAACAACGGGGAGATCCTGCTCATGGACTCGCTATGACCTAGACAGATGTATCCACCCGGCGACAGGCTCTCATAGAGATTTTCCGCGGCTATTCGGCGCGACGTGTCATCGAAGTAAATGAGGACGTTCCGGCAGAATATCACATCGAATTTTCCATACGCGCGCGTTTGCGCGGAATCCACGATATTGACCGATGTCAGCAGGATCGACTGCCGCAGGCTTTCCGTTATCCGCCAACGCTCGGGGCTGATGAGATCGAAGTACTTTCCAATCAGTTCTGGCGTCAGGCGCATCAATGCGCGCTTTCCAAAGATCCCTTCGCGCGCGGCCTCGAGCACGTTCGTGTCGATATCGGACCCGACGATCTCGATGTCGTACGAATCCGCTTGCGGCCAATTTTCTAAAAGCCAGATGGCGATCGAATAGGGCTCTTCGCCCGTCGAACATGGCGCGGACCAGATGCGTATGGCTTCTCCCGGCTTCTTCGCGAGAATCCTTTCGGCGAGCAGATCGGATGTCAGGCAGCGCAACTGATGGTCTTCGCGGTAGAAATATGTCTCGTTGATGGTGAAAGCATTGATGAATTGCTCGACTTCGTTCTGAGAATCACTACGCAATCGCGCGAAGTAACTCGTGAACGAGGCCGCTCCCGTCGCCAGCATGCGATCGATAAGACGGCGATCGACGTAGTAACGCTTCGCCTCGTTGAAGACCATTCCGGTTCGCCGATACAGGAAATCGCACAACCGGCGAAACTCCTCCTCTGTTAGCGGCGCAGGTTCAATCACCGGCGACCGACGATGGCGAGCCTAGACGGACGATGACATGCTTTATGGCGAAGCCTAAAAAGGGATCCGAGCGGAAGCGATCGGCGCAACGCAGCAGAGACGGTACTGCCAGCGGACTGCCGACCTCGGCGAGCACCTCCACCGCTGCGGCGCATACGTTGGCTTCGGGCTCCGTTTCGAGCAGCGCAGTCAACATCCGCATGGCATCGGGGCCGGGCTGACTTCTCGTCAGATCGCACGTCAGAAGCCGAACGTCCGTGTCCGGATCGCCGAGCAACGCCTCCAGGTGCGGCCGCGTCGCATCCGGCATCATTCGAAGCGCATCCAGCGCGCCGGTGCGCAGGTTGGCGTCGTCGGACCGCAGATACGGCAAGACCGCTAGCACGGATTCCGACGTCGCGATGCGCGCGAGACCTGTGAATATCGCCTCGCGCACGCGGGCATCTTTTTCAAGCTCGAGCGCCTGCGCCAACAGCAGCGCATCCCCTCGTACTCGCAACTCCGCCACTGTCCGCGCCGCCGTCCAACGCTCCTCCGGCGAACCACTGAGAAGCGCCGCGCGCAGGTCGACCGCGGGGCGGTCGACCTCGGCTTTGTCGGGACGGCTACGAATCAGAGGCATCGGCGGGCGCCAGCTTTCGGAGTTTGTCGGCGATCTCGTGTAGCGGTAAAACCCAGTCCGCGCCTCCCGCTCTCGCCAACTCGCCAGGCATTCCCCAAACGACCGCGGTTTCCTCAGCCTCCGCGATGGTTTTCCCGCCGAGGGCGTGCAGATGCGCCATTGCCCTCGCGCCGTCGTCGCCCATGCCGGTCATCAGAACGCCGACGATCTGGCTGGGCGCCAGATGCTCCATAGCACTCTTGACTAGCCGATCGACGCTGGGGCGCCAGAGATAACCCGCATGGGCCGGGGCGCACATTGCGGCGAGGCCGCCGGCGCGCTTCGAAACGATCAAGTCGGCGTCGCCACGGCCGATATAGGCGCAACCCGCCTCCAGCAGCACGGGATGCACGGACTCCGTGACGCGAATCGCGCAGATTCCGTCGAGGCGTCTGGCCAGCGCCCCTGTGAACGATCGAGGCATGTGCTGCGCCACCAGAATGGGCCAGGGAAACGACGCCGGCAGCGACGAAAGCAACACTTCGAGCGCTGGCGGCCCTCCTGTCGAAGCGCCGACCAGAACCACGCCGATTCCGGCGGCTCGAACCACGGGGAGCGAAGCGATAGCCGACCGGGCTGAGACGCCTTGCAGCGCGGCTCCGCCGCCGATTCGATGTTGGACACGCTCACGCAGCCGCCGGCTGGCCTTCAGCTTGGTGTTAGCCACCGCTCGCACCTTCTGCAACAGCTGCGGCGCGAAGGCGTCGATGCGCAGGGACACGGCGCCCTCAGGCTTCGGCACAAAATCGACGGCGCCCAATCGCAGAGCTTCCAATGTCGCATCAGCGCCCTCGGCCGTGAGCGAGGACACCATCAAGACCGGGCATGGCCTCTCGATCATGATCCGGTCCAGGCACGTGAGCCCGTCCATTTCCGGCATATGGACATCCAGCGTGACCACGTCGGGACGGAAGGAGCTCAAGCGCTCGAGCGCTTCCACTCCGTTGCGCGCGAAAGCCACCTCGAAGTCGGCTTCCTCGGAGAGAACGCGACCGAACAGTTTTCGCGTCAACGCGGAATCGTCGACTACCAGGACTTTGATCACGACCCGGACAGTCCCGAATCGGGCGTGAACTCATCCAGCAGGCTTCGTTCGGTATGGGTAAGAAGCTCCGACGGGTCGAGCAGGAGGACGATCCGATCTTCGCTCTCGAGATTGATCACACCGCGCACCAGTCGCGCGATTTCATCTGTCAAGTCGGGCGCCGCGTTGATGGCGCCGGCGGGGTGACTGAGCACCTCCGAAATACTGTCCACGATCAGACCGGCGCGGTGACCCGCTGTCCGCACGACAATCACGCGGCGATTTTTCGCGTTGGCCAAATCAGGCATTCCGAACCGGCGGCGTTGGTCCACGATCGGCAGTATGTCGCCGCGAAGGTTGACCACGCCTTCGAGGAATTTCGGCGTTTTCGGGACCCGCGCAATGTGGTCGGGAACGCGCATCACCTCGTTGACCGCATCGATCGGGAGAGCGAACTCATCTTCCCCGAGGCGGAACAGCAGAAATTTGCTCTCGGAGCGAACCCCGTTATCGATGTTTGACGTCTGGGGAGTCGCGGACCGATTCGTCGCAGCAAGTCGACGCATGACATCCTCCCGAAACAGTTGCTCGGGCGGGAGGATCGAAATGAGCCTTCGTCCGGAATCGCCGCGATAGACGGCTTTGATCTTCGCTTCGCCGCCGGTGCGAGCAGCCAGAAGGGAGGGAAGGGGATCGATCAAGCGCCGCTCGGCTGAAACGATTGCGCGCGCCCGATCTGCCATCAGACCGACGAGGGTTCCCCCTACACAGGCGACCACGACCTTTTCTCGACCGGTGCGTTCAGCTGCGCTTGCAAACCCGAGAAGTCCGCGAAGCGACAACAGCGGCAAGAGTTGACCGCGATACGGCATCATTCCGACGACGACCGCCTCGGCGCGCGGGACTGTCGTAACATTGTCGGGCGCAGGCACGATCTCGCGCACGGCATCCAACCCGAGCGCATATTCCTGATCGGCGACATCGAAGGTGACCAGCACTTCCGTGTCGAGGGCTTCGACGCGCTCGCCCTTTGCGCTCGCGACGCGCGGCTGACTTTGCGGATGAGGCCTCTCGCGTCGCACGAAAGCGGTTTCGAAAAGGCGGTTGATATCCAACACCTTCGCTACGAGCGAGTCAGCCTGGAATGCGCCCTTCAAAAACTCTCCGGTTTCCGCCGCCAACTCGATGGGACGCGTCTCCAGGCCGTCGGTGGGGATCGCGACAAACCCGTCGACCGAGTCGACCGCGATGGCGACCGGCGCCGCTCGATTGAGAACGATCGCTCGCGACGCGGAAAATCCATCGGCCTCCCCGACGCCAAGGAGTCCACGCAAACTCGCGATTGGGATGATGGATCCGCGAAAGTTCGCCAGACCCAGCAGCGCGAGCGGCGCGCGAGGCACTCGCGCGACTGAGGGAACCCGGATCACCTGGGAGACTTCCTCCGCCGGCAACGCATAGAGACGCTGATCCACACGGAACGTCAGGAAGCGGAGCGCACCCGCGCCGGTCACCGCGCCGAACTCGCGCCTTGCCGTTTCAACTCGTCCGCCAATGAAGCGATCTCTTCGATCGCGGCCGCAAGGTCTTCCGCGCCGCGCGCCTGCTCCGTCGAGGCCGTCGCCGCCTGACGAGACGCAGCGCCGGCTTGCTCTGCTGCGGCCGCGATCTGTCGTGCGCCGGCCGCGGATTGCTCCGACGCCGAAAGAATTTCCGCTGCGCCGTCGAGGATCGCCTTGTTGGCGGAGACCAACGAGCCGATGTCCCGATCGACCTTTTGCAGCGCCGAAGAGATCGCGCGATTGCTCTGCACCTCGGCTTCGGATCTTGCGATGATTTGTTCAAGATCGCGTTTGAGGGTGACAACCTGGTCGAGAATGCCGCGCACCCCGTCTCTCGCGCGTTCGACCTGCCCGCCCGCCTCTTTCGCCAACCCACGAATATCGTTCGACACGACCGCGAAGCCGCGTCCCGCATCGATCGCGCGTGCAGCTTCCACGGCGCCGCTGACGGCCAACATGCTCGTCTGAACAATAATGAGCGCGATCGCGTCGATGACCTTCTCGATTTGTCGGGCGAGGGTCTCCAGCCGAAGGATCGCCGTCATGCATTCCTGTGCGCCGTCGAGCGCGTCGCCGACACCGCCGACCAGACGTTCGACCGATTTTCCGCTCTCTCTCAGGTCGCGCTCCAACAAACGAAGCCGCTCGGCCGCGTCACTGGAAATCGTTTGCGCATGCTTCGCGCTCTTCTCGATTTGTGCGAACGCGGCCGAAGCCTCGTGCGTCGCGGCAGCTTGTTGCTGCGAACCGCTATTTATTTGTTCGACCGCCGCCATGATCTGACCGGCCGCGCTCGAGAGCTCCTGCACCGTCGCCGAAAGCTCCTCCGCCGTCGCGCTAATTTGTTCGGCCACCTCTTCGCCAGAGAGCCGGTCGCCGAGCTTCTCGGTCAATTCTGCGAGCGCCCGAGCCGCTACGCGCCCCTGCTCCAACGATTTCGCCTGTTGCTGCACGGCGGACTGCGCTTCCGCGGCGCCCGCGGCCTGCCGTTCCGCCGCGCTCGCGACTTGTTCGGCCCCCCTCTGCGCTTCGGTCGCGCCCCTTTCCGCCTCGACAGCCGTCGTGAGGATGGCTTGGCTGCCTTCGGTAATTTTTACCATGTCCTCACGGCGAGCTTCCAGCGCCTGGACGACCGCGGCGGCGGCCTTGGCTTCGGCCAGAGCCGAATCCGCCGCTTTTCGTACGGCCTTTACGATGCCCTGAACGTCATTTTGGATCGCATTTGCGTGCTGTTGAACTTGCCGTGCGGCTTTGTCGGACGTTTCCGCGAGCGAACGGACCTCATCCGCGACGACGGCGAATCCCCGCCCATGGTCGCCCGCTCGCGCCGCTTCTATCGCAGCGTTCAGAGCCAGAAGATTCGTTTGATCAGAAATCTCGCTTACCGCCTGCGTGATTTCGCCAATGTCTTTCGCCCTTCGTTCGAGCTCGGCGATAACGCCAATCGATTTAGTCTGGCGTTCCGCATTGCGCTCGATCGCGCGCGCTGAGTCGGTAATTTGACCCGCGGTTTCCAATAGCACTGTGTGGACGGCTTCGGTACGGCGACGTAGCGCTTCCGCCTCGCGGCGGGCGTTCAGCAACGTCGCCAAAACCAGCTTGATCGCGGCGAGCTGCTGCTGGGAAGCGCCGGCGGCCTGTTCCGCGCCGCTCGCGATCTGCGCCATCGACTTGTCGAGCTCTTGTGCGGCCGCGGCCGCTTCGGCCAAGCCGCTCGCCAATTCCTCCGTTGCCGCCGCGACGCGTTCGGACAGTGTTTCCTGTTTCGAACCTATA
>JBAQGU010000283.1:0-3631 GCA_049287975.1 Roseiarcus sp. | reverse complement strand
GAGGACCTTTGGCAGTTTCCCCGCGAGCCTATCTCCCCCGACGCGTCGGACACCGGCGGCGGAGCGAGGATGACGCCGTACTACATCATGATGCGCCTGCCCGGCGAAATGCAGACCGAGTTCTTCCTCATGCTCCCCATGGCGCCGAGCCAGCGGGAGAACATGATCGCCTGGCTGGCCGCACGCTGCGATCTGCCCGAGTACGGCAAGCTGATCGTCTACGAGTTCCCCAAGGAGAAGCTGGTCTACGGGCCGTTCCAGATCGAGGCGCTGATCAACCAGAACACCGAGATTTCACAGCAGATCTCGCTGTGGAATCAGATGGGCTCGCGGGTTATTCGCGGGAATCTGCTGGTCGTGCCGATCGAGAACTCGATCCTGTACGTATCGCCCTTGTATCTGCGCGCGGAGTCGGGCCAGTTGCCGGAACTCAAGCGGGTGATAGCCGCCTACGGCGACCGCGTGGTGATGGAGGAGACGCTCCCCGCGGCCCTGGCCGCACTGTTCAAGCCATCCGTCCCGTCCGCCGCGCTGCCAGCGGCCGCCGGCGCTCCGCCTGCGGGCACAGCGGATGAGCGCGCCCGCGAGGCGCTCGCGCACTATAATCGGGCGATAGATCGGTTGAAGGCTGGAGACTGGGGCGGTTTCGGCGCCGAACTCGACGCGCTGCGCCCGCTGCTCGAGGAGCTGAGTCGGCAACCGGCGGCGCGTTAGTCGGTTGTCGTTCCGGCGCGGGGTTTCGACGGCGATCGGCGAGCGGCCACGCAGCTGAACCGAGCGCGCTTTATTTGCCGTCGGCGCTCGATCCGGAGCCGACCCTTCATCCGCCCCGCCTTTCGACGGGCTATGGGGCGCCCAATAACTACCGAAGCGATCGGGTCAGCGGCGAACCATCCGTCATTGCGAGGAGCCCTTGCGACGAAGCAATCCAGGGGCCACGACATGCGCGGCGCCAGCAACCCAGACAATCGTACTGCGGCCCCTGGATTGCTTCGCTTCGCTCGCAATGACGGACAGGGACTTGGCTCACTTGTTTCTGCGTGTCGCCTATGGGGCGCCTTCTCCCGCAAGGGGAGAAGGGGCTTGCCAGCCAATCGCGATCCGCGAGAGGGGCGAAGGGCTTACACCGCTAGCTCCGCAGCTTCCGCAAATGCCCGATCAACCCCCCGGTCGACGGATCGAGCGCGGAAATGTCCGCCCTCGGGTCCGCAACGATCGGGGCGAGGCGCGAGGCGAGTTCTTTGCCGAGTTCGACGCCCCATTGGTCGAACGGGTTGATGTTCCAGACGGCCGCCTCGACGAACACCTTGTGCTCGTAGAGCGCGATCAGCCTGCCCAAGGTCCGCGGCGTCATTCGCGAGTAGAGGAAGGTCGAAGACGGCCGGCTGCCGGAGAACGACTTGTGCGGCGCAAGCCGAGCGGCATCAGCCGGGCTGGCGCCTTGGGCGGCGGTCAGACGTTCGGCTTCCTCCGGAGTGCGTCCCCGCATCAACGCCTCGCCCTGGGCCAGGGTATTGGCGAGCAGCAGTTCGTGATGATGGGGATCGTCGGCGCCGGTCGGCGTCGCCGCGGCGAGGAAATCGATCGGCACGATTTCGGTTCCCTGATGCAGCAGCTGGAAAAACGCATGCTGCCCGTTGGTGCCGGGTTCGCCCCAGACGACCGGGCCGGTGGCGGTGACCGCCTTCGATCCGTCGAGTTGGACGCTCTTGCCGTTGCTCTCCATTTGCAGCTGCTGGAGGTAGGCGGGAAACCGCGCCATCCGCTGATCGTAGGGAATGACGGCGTGGCAGGCGTGGCCTAAAATGTTGCGATTCCAGACCGACAGCAACCCCATCAGCATGGGGATGTTGCGATCGATCGGCGCCTCCCGGAAATGGCGATCGACGTCGGAACCGCCGTGGAGAAACTCTTCGAATTCCGCAGGCCCGATCGCGATCGCCAGCGGCAGGCCGATGCTCGACCAAATGGAATAGCGGCCGCCGACCCAATCCCAGAACCCGAATACGCGACCCGCCTGGATTCCAAAATCGGCGACCTTGTCCAGCTTGGTCGAAACCGCGGCGAAATGGTCCGACACCGCTTCGGCGCCGAGGGCGTTGCTGATCCATTCGCGGGCGGATCGCGCGTTCGTCATCGTCTCCTGGGTCGTGAAGGTCTTCGAGGAGACGATGAACAGGGTTCGCGCAGGGTCGAGGCCGCGCAACGTGTCCGCGATGTCGGCCCCGTCGACGTTCGAGACGAAGTGGGCGTGCAGCAGCAAAGGCGCATACGGCGACAACGCGCGCGTGGCCATCGCCGGTCCGAGGTCGGAACCGCCGATGCCGATATTGACGACGTCGGTCATCGGTTGGCCGAGCGCGCCGCGGACGCGGCCCTCGCGCACATCCTCGGCGAACGCCAGCATTTTCGCGCGCTCAGCTGCGATGTCGGGCGCGACGTCTCGCCCGTCGACGAAGACGGGCTGCGATCTCAGGTCGCGCAGCGCGGTGTGAAGCGCCGCGCGTCGTTCCGTCGGATTGACGATATCGCCACGGAACATCGCCTCGCGCTTGGCCTCGACCTCAGCCGCCTGGGCGAGCGCGACCAGGAGACCGATCGTCAAGGCTTCGACCCGTTGCTTCGAGAAATCGAACAGGAGATCGTCGAGGATGACATGAAACCGCTGGAAACGATCGGGATCCCGGGCGAATTCCGCGGAGACCGAGGTTGCGAGCACCGCGTCCTTGTGAGCCTCGAGGCTGGCCAGCGCCGTCAGAACCGCGGTTTCCATCGTAGACCTTTCCCTTTCTCGCTCGCCGCTCTAATCGATGGCTTTGGAATCGAGTTTGCTTCATATGGCGCCCCAATTGCAACTGCGAGACATCCGCCTGACCCTCGGCGGCGCGCCCTTGCTCGACGGCGCGGAGCTGACGATTTCGCCCGGCGACCGCATCGCGCTCGTCGGCCGCAATGGGTCGGGGAAGTCGACGCTGCTTCGCATCGCTGCCGGCGAGACCGCGGCGGACGGCGGAACCCGCTTCGCGCAGCCCAACGCACGGCTGCGCTACCTGCCACAAGAGCCCGATCTGACCGGCTACGCGACGACTCTCGATTTTGTCCTGGCCGGTCTTGACGACGTCGATGGCGCGTACCGGGTACGCGCCTACATGGACGATCTCGGGGTGCATCCCGAGGCCGATCCCGCAAAACTTTCTGGCGGCGAGGCGCGAAGGGCGGCCCTGGCGCGCGTTCTCGCGGCGGAGCCGGACATCCTGCTGCTCGACGAACCGACGAACCATCTCGATCTCGTGGCGATCGAGTGGCTGGAAAGCGAACTGCAAGACTCGCGAGCCGCCTTCGTCCTGATCAGCCACGACAAACGGCTGCTCGCGGATCTGACCAAGGCGACGGTCTGGCTCGATCGGGGCGCCACGCGCCGCCTAGAGCAGGGGTTTGCGGCTTTCGAGGCCTGGCGGGATCAAAAGCTCGAGGAAGAGGAGGCCGAGCGCCACAAGCTCGATCGGCGGATCGTCGCCGAGGAACATTGGATGCGCTACGGCGTCACCGCGCGGCGCAAGCGGAACATGCGCCGCGTCGGGGAACTATCGGCGATGCGCCGGGAGCGGCGTGAAGCGCAGCGGGCCGTAGG
>JBAQGU010000282.1:0-3764 GCA_049287975.1 Roseiarcus sp. | reverse complement strand
CGATCTAATCGCCGCCGCCCCACCGGCGGCATCCCACCTAAAACCCCTGGCGCACTGTCGCCTGATGGCAAAAAATTGCTTACGCTATAGCCGCGAACTATGTTGATTAGGTCCCGTTCCCGCGGCTCCGCCGTGGAAGCGCCGGCCCCATCTTTGAGTCGGCCATGGTAGGCGTTCACGAAGTTGCAGAAAAAGGCGCCCAACGCTTTGAAATCGCTCGATGCAGAACTGAAATCGTCACTACGTGCCCCCACACAGGCGCTATGGCGAAATCGTCCCGCTCACCGAAGCGCCGTGCGGCCGGGTCGTCATGAGTCGGGAGGTGCGGCAAAGGCACGAAGTACCTACGATCCGTAGTTTGCGCCGCGCGTCGGAGGAAGCGATGCAATTCACCCCTTATCTCTACTTCAAAGGCGACTGCGAAGCCGCGCTCGAATTCTACGCTGCCTGCGGGCTTGGGAGCATCCGAGACCTCCGACGCTACGAGGGAACGCCGATGGAGGGGCGCGACGGCGGCGCCTGGAGCGCCAAGGTCCTGCATTCGTTCTTCGAGGGACCGTCGCTTCGCCTCTACGCGTCGGACGGTCCCGACTCTGAACCGATGAAGGGCTGCGCGCTGCTGATCGAGAGCGATAGCGTCGGCGACGCGGAAAGGCTGTTCGAGGGTCTGTCCGCCGAAGGACGCGTGACCGTGCCGTTCAAGAAGCAGTTCTGGGGCGATCAGTACGGAAACTTCACTGATAAGTTCGGCGTGCAATGGGCGATCCTCTGTCGCGCCCAAGCTTGAGAGCCGGCAGGAGGAATTGTTGGACATCGCCGAAGACATGCATCGCATCGCTCTACAAGAACAGCGGCTGCAATTCGGCTCCTTCGACAGCCGCACGGCCTGGGAGGTCGGGCTGGCGTTGAAGGCGGCGGGCGAGGCGCGACAGGCGCCGATCGTGGTCGACATCCGGCTCTTTTCCCTGCGGCTGCTGTCGTTCGCGCTGCCAGGCGGCGCGCCCGACAATTTCGACTGGGTGCGACGCAAGCGCAACGTCGTGTTGCGTTTCCATCGCTCGTCCTATGCGATCGGGCGCAAGCTCGCCGCGGAAGACAAGACGCTGCAAGACCTCGGCGCGCTGCCCGAGCGCGACTACGCCGCTCACGGCGGGAGCTTTCCGATCCTGCTGGAGGGAACGGCTGCGTCGGCGCCGTCACCGTCTCCGGGCTGCCGCAGCGCGAGGATCACCGCATGGTGGTGGATGCGCTCGCGAAGGTGCTCGGGCGGGACTTGGGGGATGCAGCGCTGGATTGAAACCGTTCAATTCGAGACGGAGGGCGCGCCCGGGGGCGCGAACATCGCCTGAAAATCCGCTTTGGCCCGCTCCGGCGCCAGCGCGAAGCTCCGGCCGCGGCTGGGTTCGACGCCGTCGAGGGCGCGGAGCTGGAGCCACATCTCGGCAGCTTTCAGCGCTGCCGACGCGCAATTGATCACCGGCGCATGGCCGATCCGATAGGCGCGCTCGCTTGCGACGAGCAGGCCGGGCAAGACGCCGGCGGGCACGATGACGTCCGCGCCCGCGGCGACCATCGGCTCGGCGCATGACGCGAAGCGGGCGAGCAATCGCGCTCGCGCCTCGGAATCACCTGCGAAAGCTGCGCTGAAATCGCTGGGCTCGCAACCCAAACCCGCAATGTGCGTCACGCGTCCGCTGAGCCCGTAGCGCTCGGCCTGCTCGAGGTGCCAGACTTCGAACACGGGATCGAGGGTGACGAGGCCGAGACGCCGGCCGAGCTGGGCGGCCGCGAAAAGCGTTGCCTCGCCCACGCCTATGACCGGAATGTTCAACGCGGAACGCAACTCGTAGAGGCCGGGATCCTGGAAATGCCCGATCACGAAAGCGTCGTAGCCGTGGCGCTCAGCGTCGATGCCGTTGCTGATCGCGCGGATCGCGCAACGGAGCTCGGCGAGCCGTCCAAAATCGCGATCCGCGGGCGAAATCCCATGCACTTCGACCGTCACGCCAGGCATGGCGATACGGGTGAGATAAGCGGCGAGATAGGAGAGGTAGGGCGCACTCGTCTGCTGATCGATGAAGCTCTGCCAAAAGATGCGCATGGGCGTGATCTCCGGGTAAACTCCCCTCCCCGTCCTTACGGGGGAGGAAGGCGCGTTCCCCTTCCTGCCTCTTGCTGGGTGGGGCTTGGGGGTCGGGCCACCAGTGCCGTCGATGCTCGGCTTCAGAGCTGGGTTGGCGCGCCCCAACCCCCTCTCCCGCCGAGAGCGGGAGAGGGGGTTCAGCCGATCGCGACGCGCTCTTTCGTTTTCCAGGAGAGGTACGCCGCGTCGGCGAGCCGAATGGCCTGGAAACCATCCTCGCCGTCGGGGCGCGGCTTCTCGCCCTTGGCTGCCGCCGAAACGAAGGCCGCGAGTTCGTCGCGATACGCCGTCGCATAGCGCTCGAGGAAGAAATCGAGCGCCTTGTCGCTCGAGAACCCGTGCGCGCCGGCGAACTCGACGCTCGTCTCGCGGATATTGTCGGCGCGGATCATGCCCTTCGAGCCATGCGCCTCGACGCGTTGATCGTAGCCATAGGCGGCGCGGCGCGAATTCGAGATTTGCGCGACCTTGCCCGTTTTGGTCTCCATGATGACGACGGCGGTGTCGATGTCGCCCGCCTCGCCGATCGCCGTGTCGACCAGAGCCGAACCCATCGCGCTGATCGCGACCGGCTCCTCGCCGAGCAGGAAGCGCGCCATGTCGAAATCGTGGATCATCATGTCGCGAAACAGACCGCCTGAGCGCGCTATATAGGAAATTGGCGGCGGGCCGGGGTCCCTCGAGGTGATCGAAACCATCTCGAGCTCGCCGATCAGACCGGCCGCGATCCGCGTCCTGAGCGATGCGAAATTATGGTCGAACCGGCGATTGAACCCTACCATCAGCGTGGCGCCGGTCGCCTCGACGACATCGAGGCACTTGCGGACGCGGTCGGCGTGGAGATCGATCGGCTTCTCGCAGAAGATCGCCTTCCTGGCCCGCGCGGCGCGTTCGATCAGATCGGCATGCGTGTCGGTCGGCGAGCAGATCGCGACCGCGTCGACATCGGCGGCGGCGAAAATCTCCTCGATCGTCCCGACGCGGGCGCCAGTCGATTGCGCAAGGCTCGTCGCGGCGCCCGCATCCGCGTCGGCGACGAACGCAACCGCGCAATCCTTGCGCGCGGCGACGTTGCCGGCGTGAATCTTGCCGATGCGCCCCGCGCCGATGATGCCGAATTTCATGCTTTCCTCCCTCGGGCTTCGCGAGCCCCAACCGACATTTGCATCGCAATGAGCGACCTTCAAAAAAGAATACACATTCCATATTGACTTGTGAATAGAATTTTTGTTTCATTATGGCTGAAGGGCGCGGTTCGCTCGCAGGCTGCTTCGAGACGCCCGCCGACACGGCGGTTCAGGAGGAAACCCATGGCGAAGACACCGGCAACCTCACGCGCGCGCTACGAAGGCCCGGCGAATCTGAACGGCAAGGTCGCCGTCGTGACGGGCGGTTCGCAGGGCCTCGGCGAAGCCATAGCGCGGCTGTTCGCCGAGCGCGGCTCGGCAGGCTTGGTGATCTGCGGCCGCAACGCGGCCAATGGCGAAAAGGTCGCGGAGGAAATTTCGGCGACGGGATGTCCGACCCATTTCGTCACGGCTGACTTGGGGAAGGTCGTCGAATGCCGCAAGGTGATCGCCGAGGCGGATCGCCGCTACGGCCGCATCGATGTGCTCGTCAA
>JBAQGU010000281.1:0-5355 GCA_049287975.1 Roseiarcus sp. | reverse complement strand
TCAAGGTTCCGCACAGAGACAACGCGATCGCCCTCAGGAATATCGCGACGGAAGTCGAACTGGGCTTCGACCCCGCGCTCGCGCTCGCGGAGGCGCAGCGTTGCCTCAACTGCGACGTGCAGACCGTATTCTCCGAGCCGGCCTGCATCGAATGCGATGCCTGCGTCGACATTTGTCCCGTCGACTGCATTTCCTTCGTCGCCAACGGTCCCGAGGAGCAGCTTCGGAAATCGCTCAACGCGCCGGCCAACGATCTTTCCCAGGCGCTCTACGTTTCGCAGCCGGTGAAGACCGGCCGCGTCATGGTCAAGGACGAGGACCTCTGCCTGCATTGTGGCCTCTGCGCCGAACGCTGTCCGACCGGGGCGTGGGACATGCAGAAGTTTACGATCGAGATGGCACAAGCGGTGTAGGCAATGCTTATCCAAGCAGTAAACGATTTTGTAATACGTTTTGCGAACGTAAACGGTTCCGGCTCCGCCAGCGCCAATCTGCTGTTCGCGCGTTCGATCCTGCGCATGGGCGTCCCGATCGCCCCCCGCAACATCTTTCCCTCGAATATCCAAGGGCTGCCGACTTGGTATGAGGTTCGCGTCAGCGAACGAGGATGGCTCGGCGCGCTCGGCCGCACCGACGTCATGGTCGCTATGAACCCCCAGACCTTCGACAAGGACGTCGCGTCGATCGAGCCGGGAGGTTACCTCTTCTATGATTCGTCGCGATCCGGGGCCGCCTCGCGTCTGCGCAGCGACATCGTAACGCTCGGCATGCCGCTGACGGAAATCTGCGCCCGCGAATATGCCGATCTGAGGCAGCGTCAGCTGTTCAAGAACATCGTCTATGTCGGCGCGCTCGCGGCGCTGCTGGATATTGAGATCGGCGTGGTCGAAAGCTTGATCGCGGATCAGTTCAAGGGCAAGGCCAAGCTGGTCGAACCCAATATTCGGGCGTTGCACATCGGCTTCGAGGACGCCAGATCCCGATTCGACTGTCCGCTCGGTGTTCGCGTTCGTCGTTGCGACGAAGTCGGCGACCGCATCCTGGTGGAGGGCAATTTCGCCGCGGGGCTCGGCGCCGTCTACGGCGGCGCCACAGTTTGCGCGTGGTATCCGATCACGCCCTCCACTTCTTTGGCGGAGGCGTTCGAACGGAATTGCGCACGCTTGCGGGTCGATCGCGCGACGGGAGAAAAACGCTACGCGATCGTTCAGGCGGAGGACGAAATCGCGGCGATCGGCATGGCGATCGGCGCCGGCTGGAATGGCGCGCGCGCTTTCACGGCGACGTCGGGGCCGGGAATCTCGCTGATGCAGGAATTCCTCGGTCTCGCCTATTTCGCGGAGATCCCGACCGTCGTGTTCGACGTTCAGCGCGGCGGCCCGTCGACGGGCATGCCGACGCGCACGCAGCAGTCGGACATTCTGAGTTGCGCGTTCGCCTCGCACGGGGACACCAAGCACGTAATGCTGTTGCCGGACGGCCCGGGCGAAGCCTTCGAGTTCGGCGCGCTCGCTTTCGATCTGGCCGAACGGTTGCAGACGCCGATCTTCGTCATGCTCGATCTCGACATCGGCATGAATTCGCATCTCTGCGAGCCCTTTCGTTGGGACGATTCGCGAAAGTTCGACCGCGGCAAGGTCATGTCCTTCGCCGATCTCGAGGCGGGACGCGAATTCGGCCGCTACCTCGACGTCGACGGCGACGGCATTCCCTGGCGCACCATTCCCGGCGCGCATCCGAAGCGCGGCGCCTATTTCACGCGAGGCACCAGCAGGGACCGATACGCCCGTTACACCGAGGAGGGCGACCCCTACGTCGACAACATGGAGCGATTGCTTCGCAAGTTCGACACAGCGCGAACGATTCTACCGGGCGCGAAGCTTCGCAAGGCGGCGCGGCCCACCCGCACCGGCGTGATTCACTACGGATCGACGGCGGCCGCGATGGACGAGGCCGAAGAGCTGCTGCGGGAAGACGGCGTGCTGGTGGATTTGTTGCGGATCCGCGCTTTTCCGTTCGGACCGGAAGTCGGCGCCTTCATCGACGCGCACGACAGGATCTTCGTCGTCGAGCAGAACCGGGACGCCCAGATGCGCACGCTGCTGATGGCGGACTTCGAAATGGCCGCGCACCAGTTTCAATCGATTCTCCATTTTGACGGAACGCCGATCACCGCCCGCTTCATTCGCCGCGAGATAGCCACGCGAATGCCGGCGAGGACCACGCCGCGATTCAAGGAGGTGGCGTCGTGACTTATCTCGGCAAACCGAAGTTTCATCACCCCGCTATCGAGGTCAACGCGCTCGGCCTCACCCATCGCGACTATGAAGGATCGGTTTCGACGCTCTGCGCGGGATGCGGCCACGACTCGATCAGCGCGGCGATCATCCGCGCGTGCTTCGAACTCGATCTTCAGCCGCACCGTATCGCCAAACTGAGCGGCATCGGTTGCTCGTCGAAAACCCCGACCTACATGCTCGGCCAGAGCCATGGGTTCAACTCCGTGCATGGACGCATGCCCTCGGTGCTGACCGGCGCGAGTCTGGCCAACCGCGGATTGCTCTATCTCGGCGTTTCCGGCGACGGCGACAGCGCCTCGATCGGCCTCGGCCAGTTCGCACACGCGATGCGGCGTGGCGTCGACATGACCTACATCACGGAAAACAACGGCGTCTACGGGCTGACGAAGGGGCAATTCTCCGCGACGTCGGATACGGGATCGAAGAGCAAGAAGGGCGTCGAAAATCCCGATGCCCCGATCGATCTCGTCGCCATGGCCCTGCAATTGGGCGCCACCTTCGTCGCTCGCGGGTTTTCCGGCGACAAGGGTCAACTCGTTCCGCTGATCAAGGCGGCGTTCGAGCATCGCGGCGCGGCCTTCATCGACGTCGTCTCGCCCTGCGTCGCCTTCAACAACCACGAGGGTTCGACAAAGAGTTTCGACTATGTCCGCGAGCACAACATCGCCCTGAATTCGCTGGACTTCGTCACTGGCCGGCGGCCGATCGAGATCGACGCCCAGGCCGGGGTCAGCGAAACGGTGACGCTCCACGACGGCTCGGCGATCCGCTTGCACAGGCTGGCGGAGGACTACGATTGGCGCGACAGGTCGGCGGCCTCGGCGATGCTCGAGCGGCATCGCGGCGAAGGCAATCTCGTCACCGGCCTGATTTACATGAACGAAGAGCCGATGAATCTGCACCAGCGCCTCGGGACGTCGCAAACGCCGCTGAACGCGATGTCCGAGGTCGATCTCTGCCCGGGCTCGAAGGCGCTCGACGCGATCAACCAGTCGTTGCGGTAGGGCAGCCCGAGTCGACGGGTCGAATCGGAGTCGCGAGGGCACAGGCAGCAATTGGCCGGCCGGCGGATATTCCGCCATCGACTCGGGCCGTGGGCGGCCGAGCGCCGGCGCCGCGAACGAGACCCCAGATGATCGCTGCCGAAATCCTATTCGATCATGTCGACGGCGCGGGCGAGCAACGTCCCCGGCGCGGTTGGACCGAGCGCATTCGCGGCCTTGAGATTGACGACAGTTCGAATTAGCATCGTTATCTCGACTGGCAGATCGCCGGGCTTTCGCCCTTGCGCCGCGTCGAGCCATGTCGGTGAAGACATGCCCGTAGACATCGAGCAGTCTGAGCGAACGTAATCGGTGGACCGATGCCGGCGTCGCTCACGGGTCTCACCGATCCGCCGCGGATACGATTTCGTCAACGATAAACCGGGCCGGAACGACAGGCGAAGCGCGCGTGATCGGGCAGCCCGTGATTTCAGAAATAGACAACTGCCGGCTCGACTGCACAAAAGTGGCCTAAACCCAATATTCGCAGCCAAGACCCCATAGCGCGTTTGACAGTTGAAACTCGCCGACGCGACAATGATTTTCACCATTTCGGCGCGGGCCAGCGCGCCTCCAGGGATAACGAAACCATGCTCGATATCGTACTTGTACTGGCTGTGTTCGGGACACTCCTGGTCGTCGTGTCCTTGAGTCAGCCCCTTGCGGCGCGGCTGAGGCTGTCGCCGGTTGTGCTCCTCGCCGTGATCGGAGTGGCGATGGGCGTCGCTTCAGGCGTTCTATTGCACAGCCGGCTCTCGAACCATTTTGAGTTCGTCAGGCTTTTCGCTGACCTGCCCTTGGGATCCGAGACGTTTATCTATGTCTTCCTGCCGTTGCTCGTCTTCGAAGGGGCGCTCGCGAGCGATGTGCGGCGCGCCCTCGAGGACGCGGCCCCGATCCTGATGCTCGCGGTGATCGCCACGCTCGTGACCGCGGCGATCGTCGGCTTCGCGCTATGGCCGTTCGCTGGCTTGCCGCTCGTCGTCTGCCTGTTGCTCGGCGCAGTGGTCGCCACGACAGATCCCGCAGCCGTCATCGCGATATTTCGCGATGTCGCGGCGCCCGGCCGTCTGACCCGGCTGGTCGAAGGCGAGGCTCTCCTGAACGACGCGGCGGCGATCGTCCTCTATTCGGTTCTACTCGGGATCATCACCTCGGGACACAGGCCCATCATCGGAAGCGGGGCCATCGAATTCATCGGCTCGTTCATCGGCGGCGCGTTGCTCGGAGCCCTCGTCGGCCGCGCCTTTCTGGAAGTCATTCGATGGACGCGCGACGACCGCCTCGCCGAGGGAACGTTGACGGTTGCGCTCCCCTATCTCGTTTTTATTGCGGCCGAGCGTCTTCTCCATGTCTCGGGCGTCGTGGCTGTTCTGGCGGCCGGCCTCACGATCAACGGCTTTGGACGGACGCGCATCGCGCCCTACAACTGGGCCTTCCTCACCGATCTCTGGGAGCAGATCGCGTTCTGGGCGCATTCGCTGGTCTTCCTGCTGGCGTCGCTTCTCGTGCCGAAGCTGCTGTTCCAGCTACGTCTCCATGATTTGGCCCTGGTGGCCATCCTGGTCGTCGCGGCGTTCGCTGCCCGGCTGGCCGTGCTGTTCCTGCTTTTACCGCTGCTGACCTTCAGCAAGCTGATGCAGCCGATCAGCACCGCCTACAAGCTGGCGATCGCTTGGGGCGGACTGAGGGGCGCCTTGACATTGGTTCTGGCGCTGTCCGTCACCGAAGACGCAGCGCTGCCCGGCGAGGTGCGGCACTTCGTAGCCGTGCTCGCTACCGGCCTCGTGTTGTTCACGCTCCTCGTCAACGGCACGACCCTGCGAGGCTTCATCCGATTGCTCCGGCTCGACGTCCTGTCGCCGATCGATCAGCTGTTGCGAGACCGGGTGCTGGAGCTTTCCTACGCGGAGACGAGCGAGCTCATCCGCAAGACAGCCAGTCAGCATGACCTCAATCCAGCTGCCGTAGAAAGCGCGCTGGGGCCGTATAGCGCATGGACGGGGGCGGCC
>JBAQGU010000280.1:0-9631 GCA_049287975.1 Roseiarcus sp. | reverse complement strand
GAGCCGCTACAGGCAACTTAAAGTCGTGGAGTCCCGGCTCTAAAATCGTTGCACGAAAGTGCATGTCCGAAGATTCGACCACGCAATGCTGTCTCATCCTCGCCTCCCGCAATCACCCACAGTCAGTGTGGGCTGAAATTGGGAAATAGTCGAATCTGATGTCTACAAAATATCCAACTAACGTCTGGCGTGTAATATTCGGGCTGCACGCTTCTGTTGTGGCGGTTCGTCGCCCCAAACGAAACGGCCGCCGAGTCGCCCCGGCGGCCTCGCGCAACCCTTTTCGCACGCAGGCCGAACGCAAGATGATTTCGGTTCGCACCAAATCGGCCCTAGCCGCCGCGAAGGCTCGCGGAACCAAGCTGGGGGGCCTACGCCATCGCAAGAGCGATGGGGCCGTGGTTACCCTAGACGCGGACGCGCGAGCCGCCGGAAGGGCCGCTCGGTCCGCGCAAGCCATCGCCCGCGCTTCCGACGTGCTCCCCATTGTCGCCGACGTTCAGGCGGCCGGGGCGACGTCGCTTAGAGAAATCGCCGCGGCCCTGAATGAGCGCGGCATTCCGGCCGCGCGTGGCGGCAAATGGTCTGCCGTACAGGTCCAACGGGTATTGAGCCGGTCCGCAGCGTGATTGCAACGCCCAAGGGTCGCTAGAAAATACTCTCGCGCTTCCAACTTAGCGTGGCCGGGGCGGGACTCTCCCGGCCGTCGCCGCGAACGGCCGCGAAATATTCGGCCATGAACTCAGGCGAGCCGTACTTCCCGTGTATGCGGATGCGTGGCCCATCGCCCTTCCTCACGTACCAGACCGTCGGGTCGCGGAACCCCTATTGGCTCTCACGCTTCCGGGTCGGCCGCCGATGCTCGATACGATACAGGCCGGTGGCATGCGTAGCGCCGTACAACTCACCCATGCGCGGGGTGCGGAGTCGGGCTTCGAAGCGGCTCACGTCGAGAACGTCGAGAACGTCGCTCGCTGGCACGGAGCGCCGGGAGCTCGCGCGCAATACGATCGTCGGCCTCATCGGGGCTGCACCTGCGATTGCGCAATCAGCCTCGCGAGTGCGGCGCTGTTGGCATCTGGCGGAGCATTCTGTTGGTCGGGAGGGGATTGCAACATCATCGGCGACCGCGCGGCCCGAAATCACCGCCTCCTGCGGCCAGCCACAGAACGCCAACGACCGCGCTCAAATCATGCAGCGCCAAGCGCCCCTCCAATATCCCGATAGTCCGGAGGCGATATCGCGCATGGGCATGTACAATGCGCCGCGCGCACTCGGCTCCGACAGCACCACCGCGAACGAAATCGCCGCCGGCAAGCCGCCGTCCTATTACATCGTCGTGCAGGACAGTAGGGGCCTTTGGGACCCTTCAACCGATAGCAGCGGGGCGCGGCTATTCCGCTTCCGCCCCGACCCGCAAGCCGTGCCGAGCGTCGCCTCGACGCACGCGCCGGGCTTCGTCACGGGCACGCAACCGCGGCCGGAGCCCCGCTTCGTCAATGACGTGCAGTAAGGCCCAAGTTGGACCGAAATTAAACCGAGTATAGAGCGACGCCTGGCCGCCCAAATAATACTTGAAGTTATTTAGCGTTGCTGTATAGACATAGGCGAAGGGGACCCGTGCAGTTCGGTAAATGGTAGCTACCTCCCGAGAGGGCCCCGCAACAAACCTAGCCCGCCCGCCACCTCCCCTTCGTCTTACCCTCTCAGTAGTCGGAAGTTTTCGTGGCAGTGCGACATGTAAAGTCGTGTCAGCATGTCTGTATTCGTGTCGACACGCGACACGCGCAATCTTGCATCACGATAATGTTATACGCCGATCTATTGCGGCGGAACTATGTCAGGTCTACCAGGACGGGCCGTCGGCGGAACTGCACTCCGCCGACGGCCCTATGAAGGGGTGGGTCGTCCGTGGCTACTCTCTCACTCTCACTCACCCGGCCCGGCACAACGCAGCCAATGCTCTCACTCACCCTTCCTCTTGACGTTGCGCTGAGTAGCTTTGATATTGGACGGGGGAGACGTACGCGGCGGCAATGTCGTCGGCATGGGTGGCGCACTTCGCGAGCGCCAACTCGCACGCTACAATTGCACCGCTTTTCATTTTGAAATCCTCCCCCGAGAATTCAGTCATGCGCCCGGGGCGCGATAATGTCGAGACGGTTTCGTTGATATCGGCGGGCTAAAATACGGCCGGCCCCCAGGCCGTTCCTGCTTCGTTCAATCTCCGCGGCTAGCCTGCCCGCATGACCGATGCAGCGCAGCTCACGCCCGCGAAGCCCGACGACATCGCCGATGCCACCGCCTACGCGCTGCACAATCGGGTTCGGCGCGCGAGACCCCAAGGGGCTCGCGCGATCACAAGCGCGTGATCCTGGTCCTGCCCGCGAGGTCCGCTCGGGGTCCGCAAGAAAACCTGGTTGATGCCTCGACGCCGACCACCGGAGTTTCTTATTGATTTCGTTGGGAAATTTGGTGGGCGCACAAGGGCTCGAACCTTGGACCCGCTGATTAAGAGTCAGCTGCTCTACCAACTGAGCTATGCGCCCATCGAAATCGCGGGGGCGTCGCTCCCTCGTGAGGAACGGCATGTAGCAAAGGCGTCGGGCGCTGTCTAGCCGATGAGGCCTGCAAATCACCTGCAAATCTCACGCCTTGGGGTTTACAGAACCGTATTCCTTGGGTCCGAGCGACTCCCGCATTTGGAGATGTTCGCCCGGGTGCGCAATCCTCGACTTCCCAGCCGTCGGGATTCGGCGCGAGGGAGGCGTTCGTTACACAGGTCGAACTTTTCCGCTCAGACCTTCTCGACCTGCCCATATTCCAGATCGACCGGCGTCGCGCGGCCGAAAATCGAGACCGCCACCTTGACCCGAGAACGCTGCTCGTCGATTTCCTCCACCACGCCGTTGAACGAGGCGAATGGCCCATCGGCCACGCGCACCGTCTCGCCGATCTCGAACCGGATCGAGGCCTTCGGACGCTCGATGCCGTCGGCCACCTGCCCCTTGATGCGTTGCGCCTCGATATCCGATATCGGCATGGGCTTCTTGTCCGCACCGAGGAAACCGGTCACTTTCGGCGTGTTCTTGATGAGATGATAGACATCGTCCGTCAGATCGCACTTGACCAACACGTAGCCGGGAAAGAACTTGCGTTCGGAATTGATCTTGCGACCGCGGCGTACTTCCACGACCTGCTCGGTCGGCACCAAGATCTCTTCGAACTTGCCCTCCAGTCCGCGCTGGCTGGCTTGTTCGTGGATGGATTCGGCGACCTTCTTCTCAAAATTCGAATAGGCGTGTACGATGTACCATCGCATGCTCATGTCACATTCCCAGATCGTTTGGCGCCGCGCTCCGGCCCCGCCGAGGCGCGCGGTCAACCCGATCGCCCGAACCCGAGCACCAGGCTGACCAACACGCGTAGCGCCTCATCGACGACGATAAAGAATATCGCGGCGAATACCGCCATCAGCATGACCAGACCCGTCGTGATGAGCGTCTCGCGGCGCGACGGCCAGACGACCTTCGCTGCCTCGGCGCGCACCTGCTGGATAAATTCGAACGGATTGGCCATGATTCAGAAATTCCGCCGGCGGCGGGATACGCTCGCCTCAAAAAATTCGCGGCGCGGAACCTCTCGGTTTCGCGCCCAAGCAGCGTCATATAGGATAACAGGCCCGATCGCCAAGCAAAATATCACAGCTGTCGCCGCAAAGGTCTTCACGTGAGAAGAAAACCCGCGTCGCCAAGAGTGGCAGGAGAGGAGGGACTCGAACCCCCAGCCCCCGGTTTTGGAGACCGGTGCTCTACCAATTGAGCTACACTCCTAGCAACGGTCATTTTGCCGCAACCCGTGCGGCGATGCAAGAGCAGCGAATAGGGCGCGATTCGAATTTGCGCTCGTCGCGAGGGTATGCCTCGCGTTGTCGGACCGCTTCGGCTCGGATCGCGAAGGCGCTTCCTCGGCCGATCAGCGGCGCCGCGGCTTCGATTCTAAGACGCCGCGGACGCGGATCGCCGGCGCGCGTCGATTTCCCGGTAGAGAGCGTCATAACATTCGGCCGAATCGCGCCAGTCGAAGTTTGAGCGCCATCGCAGCTCGGCGCATCGGCTGGAAGTCCTTCGGCGCCTCGAGCCGGGTGGGAGCCGACAATCGAACACAGGCCGTGCTTGCGAACATTACTTCATGCTCGCGTTCGCGATTCGCGTTCGCCAGCATCCAGGATGCCACGACGCCATGGGGCTTACCGCTTTTCGGTCGCTCTCGTCGACTTCTCGGCATATGTCGTCGCCTCGTCGTGTCCCACGGCTGGATCCCCGCTTTCGCGGGGATGACGCGTCGGGGCTTGGAGCGTCGAGATGCAGCACGGGCGTCGCCTTATCGTCGCGCGGGCCGTTATCGCCGCGAAGGCCGCCCGCAGCCTTAGTGGAGCGCGAACCCGTCGTAGCCCGACCCTTGGCCCCGTTGGTGCCCTCCGCGCCGAGGCCAACCCTGCCCGGTCCCGGCGAGCCCGCTCTCTTCGTCGAGAACAGCGACTTGCTTGGCGCCGCCGAGGCGGTGCGCCCGCTCGCCGAGCTCACGAATGTCGACGCGCTCGCCGCCTGGGAGGCGGCGCGCCGGCCCTCGGATATTCCCTCCCTAACCAGGGATCCGCAGTTTGGACCGGGGGTAAGGCGGGGTTTGCTCAGCGCTCGAGTTGGCGACCGGTAAGCCCTATGAGTCGATCCGCGCGCACCGCCGCTCGGCTAGCGATCGCTGAGGCTTAGGCCGCGGCGCCGAAAAACAACCGATCCGCGAAAGAACGTACGTAATGTTTGAACCAATAGGTATAGTCTTGGGGCCGCTTTTCTAAATCCGATAGCAAGATTTCGCGCGAGGTCCAAACACAGGCCTCGACTTCTTTCGCGTCCGGGCGGATCTCGCCGATGTAAAGCCCGTGATACAGGTGAACTACCTCATTCTCGACGAGTTCGACACCGACTCGCGCTCGATACTGCGTGCGTAGCACCCAGTGCAGCGGGCAGACGACGCCAAGTTCCTCAGCCAAGCGTCGTTCAGCGGCATCGTCTGTCGTCTCGCCCGGTCGCGGATGCGTGCAACAGGCATTCGTCCAAAGTCCTCCCGAATGGTACTTCTCCCGGGCGCGACGCTGCAGCAGCAATCGCCCCTGGGCATCGACAACGCTCACGGAAATCGCGCGATGCAGCAGGCCTTGGCGATGCGCGGCCAATTTCGGCGCGTGACCTGTCTCGCGGTCGTGGGCATCGACCAAGATCACTTGTTCCGCGTCGTCGTTCATTTCCAAAGCCCCCTCGTCTAATGCATGCATCGCCTGGAACCATTCGCGCGCAGCCAGTCCCGCCGCAATATGGTCCCCCGCGGAAAAGGACGTTTCCGCCCGGGCGACGGGTGGTATGTTTCGCCCACGGCCAATTTTCTTTGACATTATATAAGCTGTACACCCCGTGACCGCTAGTCACCAGCCAGACGCTCCGACTTTGGTCACCACATTCGGGCGGCATGATCCAGGCGCGGGCGAAGGAAGTAATGTCGCCGCGCGAACGATTCTTGGCGGGAGCTGAAGCGACGAAAACGCCGCTCGCGATCACGTTCTATCTTCTATTTGTCGCGGGTACGGTCTATTTGGCTGTGGCGCCGGCGGTGGAACGCGTGCGGCCGCGCTGACCAGCGCCGTCTTTCTGCGCCTACGCTATCTACGATCTGACCAACCGGATGCCTTGAAAAACTGGTCGACATGGCTTGGGGGGCCGGGTCCGCGGCCTATTTTCGTGGAGGGGTCGCGGCTTTGGCTATGAGCGGATGCGTCGCGGACGAGGGCGACCGCTCGTCTTTGCCGCAGTGGTGTGGTCGGACATCGACAACTGTTTCGCCAACCGGGAGGCCGCGCGCGTCAACATCGATCAGACGGTCGGGCGAGGCAATAGTTGGGACCGAGGATCATGGCATTCCCTCGCCGACTCCGTTGCTGAAGACGACACAAAGTCCATTCCGTGCGCTCGCGACGGCAACCAACGAACCAGCCGTTCGCATCCCCGTGGTCCCCGAAGCTCCGCTTCGATATCCGCGGGTTCTTGCTCGCGCAGATCCCATAGCACTGGATCGATCAGATCCCGTTGCATGGGGACCGCGCGAGTTGCAGCCGCTCTGATGCGGCGCGATCGATATATCCGCGCTGAGCAGCGCGGTTGCGCGCATTCGATGATGTTGTTGTCCCAGCAGATGAGAATTGTGATTGGCGGCCATCGCTCGAACAAATGTGATCGACCCGCCTTCGGGCGCTCGATCTTTCCAGGGCGCAGCGACCAAGACCTAACGCACCTCGAGACCCTTGCGGCTCCCGATGAGGAAACTTGCGTCCGATGCTCAGCGAACTCGGCAAACGTCGGGCAGGAGACCCGCCGCGCTACGCTCGACGCACGAGGGCCACCACGATGCCGATAACCACAATTACAACAGCGAGCCATATAAAGAGGTGAGCGCCGCCCATCGCGGTCGAGGCGACGCCGCCGAACCCGAACAGCGCCGCGACGATCGCAACGACGATCAGAACAAGCGCATAATATATAAGATTTCCGGGCATGTCAGTGCGTCTCCAGGGCTCGGCGGACGGTTCCGTCACGAACTGCGACTAGAACGCCAACTGCCCGGATTCGGTTCCCGGGCGCCGCGCCGCCGGGTTTCGGTCAATTCACTGTCGCCGTAGCTCCCGTCAGTCTACGTGAGGATTCTGTCTCCTTGACCAGTCCCTGCCTCACGCGCCGAAAGTAAGGTAGAGATTTGAAGAAAGCGGTCCCAACCGCAGACCGGTGTAGCCCAGGCTCGCCTTGCGCCCGATAGGTGCGGCCAGCTCGAATAGCCGCCTGCGGGTCATCAAGATGAGATTGGCGGGATCTGACCATTCGTTCTTGCCAGTGGCTCGGCACGCCGCGGCAAAGAGGCTTTCACTGTAATGCACGAATGGCAGAGCGGTGTGATGTTCGACTGGAAAATAGCGGTGAGGCACGCTGATAAAGACGCGACGGGCGACACGGCACAATTCGCTGACAAACAGGGATTGATTTTCCCGGCTGCCTACATGTTCGAGCACCGCATTCGACGTAGCCACTTCGAATGCGGCATCTTCGAAGGGAAGTCGCTGGTTCGGAGGAATTCTGACGTAGCGAATTTTCGGGTGGCTCGCCTTGAACTCGACGGCGTCTCCAAGTCCGCAGGCGGTGATTCTCTTGGGATAGGGATATTTCCGCTCGACGACATTCGCGTCGTCCGAGACGACGTCGGAAACGCCGACGTCGAGGATTTCGTCGGTCGGCTTCGGCTGCATGGTCGCGATGAAATCGTCATAGATTCGATCGCGCGCGCGACTGAGCACGCGCTTCGCCAGAGATCCGGCCGGGACGACTTGGTAGTATTTTTCATCGACAACTGTCGACATGGCTTGCTCCTGATTGCTCCTCGCGAGTGCGTCGACGCTCCAGTCCTCTTCAGAGCGGCGCCTCGGCCCGATAGAGAAACCACCGCGACTCGAAGAAGGTCGAATCGCCATAGGTCGACGTTAAAGTGTATCGGAAGGTGCAATGACCACCGTCCTGTCGACGAGCGTCGACGCTGATCGTCTCCGGCTGCGCCGCCGCCTCGGTTTCGACAATGTACCACTCCGGCGCTCTGTCGCAGGAAAGGCCGGAGCGGAACAGCTGCAAGGGCTTGTCGGAGAGGAGGTTGTAGTGCCCGACGAACTCCCTGACGTTGAAATCGAAATTCGTTCCGATCGTTTGCGACGGCGAGGCGGCGATCGCAGCGAGCGCTTCCGGCCAAGCGGCGCCATTGGCTTGCTTCGATGCGACCAGCGCGTGGAGATCGCCGATCGCCATCGCGCTCGCCGCGGCGATCGCGGCGCCTCGCCAAATTCCGCCTTTGCGCCATAGAAGTGCGAAAAGATCGGCTGCCGCGAGGATCAAAAAGACCGCGGAGATCAGATAGTATCGGGGAATATGGCTGTTCGGAGGTTTTGTGATGAAGACCAACGCCGGGAGTCCGAGGAGCATTATCGCGTAAGAAATCCGTCGAAAACTCGAAATTGCCGACTCGCGCAAGACGACGATGGCGCCGATCGCGACAAGAGGGACTGCGGCGACGATCAGGAGCGGCGTAAGTGTGCCCTCCAGCGTCGCGACGAGCATTTGGCTGAAGGCGGCGAAGGCCGCGACGGGCGAGTAGGGGCGAACGAAGTTGACGATGAAGCCGCCGATTTCGGCATAGCCCGCGACAAGGCAGAGCAATATGGGCGCGAGGCCGACGAGCGTCGGCCAGAATAGTTCAAGGCTCGAGCGGACCGCTTGGAGAAGATCGCGTCGGCGGCGCAGGAATTCGCAGAACGCGGCGAGCCCGAACAGGAAGGCGACCGCGAAAGTGGCGAGATGGCAAAAAGCCGCCGCTCCGATCGCAACCGCAAAGAGCCAACGCGCGCGGCTCGCGGGCGCGTCCATCGCCTTCTCGAGCTGGCGATAAGCGATGATCCAAAAGAGGACGGCGAGGGCGTAGCCGCGAGCCTGGGCGCTGTATGTGACCAGGAACGCGGACACGGCTGTCATCGCGGCAGCGGCGATCGCGGCGACGCGATCGCGCCCCGCAAATTGCGCCATGATCGGAATCGCCGCGGCGCCGGCCATGATCGACGGCGCGCGAAGCCAAATTTCGTTGTGGCTGATGGGATAGGCAAAAAAGAGATAGATCGAATAGAGGTAATGGTTGTTGTCCTGTGAGATGCCCCACAGAATTTGCCAAAAGTGGCCGATCGGCACGAGGTCTTTGAGCGACCAGATTTCGTCGACCCATAGGGGCCAATGTGCGTACCAAAGGCGCAAGGCGAGGCCTAACACGCAAAGGCACGCCATCGTCCAGATTGGACTGACTGAGCCGAGCCCGCCAGAAGTTGTGTCTCGATCGGTGTCGCTCGTCATCGCCTGGGGTCGCAGAATTGCCGAGGTGTCGGCGCAAACCTACGACTCAATCGTAAATAATCTCGGCTTCCCGAGCCGCCAAAACGGCGGACTTATGCTGTCCCTCATGATTAGGGGCCGACTTGAGCGACGCCCACACATGCCGGCTTGGCCGCTCGCGATGCGGCAGTTGTTTCGAGGCGTCGCCTTGGTCAGGAGCCGCCCAAGGAGACTACGTAACGGGAATGAAACGACCCGGACGTTAGCGCGTCCGGGTCGAAGTCATTCGATGGGAGTAGCGGGCCGTCGGCTGGGACCCTAACCAAGTCGCCGCCGGCGGGTTTGCGTCCCGTTACCTCCACCATCGCCAGGTAGGTTCGAACCCGCTGTGGCGACCTACTTTTTGGAACACACTCCCGTGTGGGTGTCTACCAGAATCGCTTCACACGAACGTCACAAAAAGTTTCGTGCTTTAAACATCGCCGGCGCAGCGCTTGTGCTTGCTGGCTAATACCGAACTATCGAGAGGACCGCCAGCAAGCCGAGCGCGGCGATCTCGATCGCCGCCGCGCGTCGGTAGAGCGCGACGCCCCGGCGAATATCAGAGGCCATCGCCGCCGCGCGGCCGTCGCCCATGAAAGGGTCGTCGACGCGGGTCCGGCCGTAGA
>JBAQGU010000279.1:0-6163 GCA_049287975.1 Roseiarcus sp. | reverse complement strand
CCAAAGCCTTCGTCGATTTCCAGAACGACGTCACCGTCGCGGACATCGCGCTCTCCGCGCGGGAGGGGTTCGCTTCGGTCGAGCATCTGAAGCGCTACACCACGCTCGGGATGGCGACCGACCAGGGCAAGACATCCAATGTCGTCGGCCTCGCGATCCTCGCCGAACTGACCGGCCGCACGATCCCGGAGACCGGCGCCACTCGCGCCCGGCCGCCGCACACGCCGGTAGCGATCGGCGCCTTCGCGGGCGAACATCGGGGCAAGGCGTTTCGGCCGACGCGGCTGACGCCGGCCCATGAATGGGCGAAGCAGCAGGGCGCCATTTTCATCGAGGCAGGGGCCTGGCTGCGCGCGCAATGGTTCCCACGGTCGGGGGAAACGGATTGGCTGCAGAGCGTCTCGCGCGAGGTGACGTCGGTGCGTTCCGGCGCCGGCGTCTGCGACGTCTCCACGCTCGGCAAGATCGAGCTGACCGGGCCGGACGTCGGCGCGTTTCTGGATCGCGTCTACGCCAACACTTTTTCGACGCTGCCCGTCGGAAAGGCGCGCTATGGCCTGATGCTGCGCGAGGACGGTTTCGTGATGGACGACGGCACGACCGCGCGGCTCGCGCCGGAACGCTACGTCATGTCGACGACTACCGTCCATGCCCCAAACGTGATGCAGCATCTCGAGTTCTGCCGCCAGGTTCTCTGGCCCGAACTCGACGTCGCCATCCATTCGGTGACCGAGCGCTGGGCGCAATTCGCCGTCGCCGGGCCACGTTCGCGGGCGCTGCTACAAAACCTGTTCGGTCCCGGCGTCGATCTCGCCAACGCGGCCTTTCCGTTCATGGCTGCGGGAGAATTCGCCCTCGGCGGCGTGGCGGTGCGTCTGTTTCGGATCTCCTTCTCCGGCGAACTCGCCTACGAGATCGCGGCGCCTGCGAGCTATGGCGACGCGCTGATCCGCACGCTGATGCAGGCGGGCGGCGAACTCGAGGTTACTCCGTATGGTCTCGAGGCGCTGAACGTGATGCGGATCGAGAAGGGCCATGTCGCGGGCGCCGAACTCAACGGCCAGACCACCGCGAGGGATCTCGGTCTCGGCCGCATGATGTCGACCAAGAAGGATTACATCGGCCGCGTATTAGCGGGACGCGGGGCGCTCGTCGATCCGGAGCGGCCGACCCTCGTCGGGCTCAGGCCGATCGATCGCGGCGCGCGATTGCGGGCGGGCGCGCATTTCTTGAAGAAAGGCGCGGCGGCGACGGCCGATAACGATGAAGGCTGGATGACCTCGGTCGCCTTCTCGCCGAGCCTCGGCGACTGGATCGGGCTCGGGCTCCTCAAGGGCGGCCCCTCACGCTTGGGCGAGCGCATCCGGGCCTACGACCCCGTCCGCAACGGCGACGTCGAAGTCGAGATTTGCTCGCCGGTGTTCGTCGATCCGCAGGGAGAGCGGCTGCATGGCTGAACGTTTCGCGCTTGCTCCGAGGAGCGCGTTCGCCAGCTTGATCGCGCCGGTCGGCCCGACGCCCGCCGGCGTGATTGTGACCGAGCTCGTCGGGCTCGGCCTTGCTGCGGTCGAGCCACGCAAAGGCCGCACCGCTGAGCTGATCGCGCACGTCGAGGCGCGTTACGGATTGTCGGCGCCGAAGAGCCGCCGGCGTGTCGCCGCCGGCTCGGTTGCGTTCCTCGGCGTCGGGCCGAACCGCTGGCTCGCGGTCTCCGAAAGCGGCGCGGGTTTCACCGACGATCTCGAAGCCGCGCTCGACGGCGCCGCGTCGGTGATCGCGCAGACCGACGGTTTGGTGGTGCTGCGAATATCCGGCTCTCGCGTGCGCGACACGTTCGCCAAGGGCCTGCCGATCGATCTCGACCCGCGCGCGTTCGCCGTCGGCGATGTCGCCAGCTCGATCCTCGCCCATATCGGCGTCACGATCTGGCGGGTGGACGAGACAGCTTACGACGTCGCTTTCCCCCGCAGTTTCGCGCGGGATTTCTCGCATTGGCTGGCGGAATCCGCGGCTGAGTTCGGCCTGTCGGGCGGCCGAGGCGAGGCGGATTATGGAGATTCAGTCGGAACGTAGAAGCGGGGGAAAGGGGCCCCGTCCCGCCGCTAGCTCGGGCTGTGATTTTCTGCGATTGTGCGTCGCACAATGGGCGGCGTGGATACAAAACGGACGAGCACATGACGGCAGATACGGCGGCATCGGCGCGGACGCGCGACAAACCCTGGATTTTTCGCACCTACGCCGGCCATTCCTCCGCGGTCGAATCGAACCTGCTCTACCGCGCCAATCTGGCCAAGGGACAGACGGGGCTGTCGATCGCGTTCGACCTGCCGACCCAGACTGGCTACGACAGCGACCATCCGCTGGCGCGCGGCGAGGTTGGCAAGGTTGGCGTCGCGATATCGCATATCGGTGACATGCGCGCGTTGTTCAGGGAAATTCCCGTCGCGACGATGAACACATCGATGACGATCAACGCGACAGCGCCGTGGCTGATGGCGCTCTATATCGCGGTTGCCGACGAGCAGGGCGCGCCGCGCGCCAGCCTGCAAGGCACCACGCAGAACGACATCATCAAAGAATATCTGTCGCGGGGCGCGTATGTGTTTCCGCCCGCGCCTTCGCTCCGGCTGACGAAAGATCTGATCCTGTTCTGCGTGCGGGAGACGCCAAAGTGGAATCCGATGAACGTCTGCTCTTACCATCTGCAGGAGGCCGGCGCGACGCCGGTGCAGGAACTGAGCTATGCGCTCGCAACCGCCGTGGCGGTCCTCGATCACGTGCGCGACTCCGGCGAGGTCGGTGCGGAAAAATTCGCCGAGGTCGTCGGGCAGATCTCGTTCTTCGTCAACGCCGGGATGCGGTTCATCACGGAACTGGCGAAAATGCGGGCATTCGCCGAGCTCTGGGACGAAATCGCTAGGGATCGCTACGGCGTCGCAGATCCCGCCAAGCGGCGTTTCCGCTACGGCGTGCAGGTCAATTCGCTTGGCCTCACCGAGCAGCAGCCGGAGAACAACGCCTATCGCATCCTGATCGAGATGCTCTCGGTCGTGCTGTCGAAGACGGCGCGCGCGCGCGCCGTGCAGCTGCCGACATGGAACGAGGCGCTGGGTTTGCCGCGACCGTTCGATCAGCAATGGTCGCTGCGGCTGCAGCAGATCATGGCCTATGAGACGGACCTACTGGAATATGGCGACATTTTCGAGGGATCGACCGAGATCGGCGCACGCGTCGCGGCGCTGAAGGCCGAGGCGATGGCTGAACTGGCGATGATCCAGGCGATGGGCGGCGCGATCAGAGCGATCGAAACGGGCTACATCAAGGGCAAGCTGGTCGACTCGAACACGCGGCGGCTCGAAGCGATCGAGCGCGGCGAACAGATCGTAGTCGGCGTCAACGCCTTCACCGCGAGCGAGCCGTCGCCGCTGACGACCGGCGAGAACTCAATTCACGTCCCCTCCGCCGAGGTCGAGGCGGAGCAGATCGGCCGCCTCGAACCTTGGCGTGCGGCCCGCGAGGCGCCGCGAGTTCGCGCGGCGCTCGAGGCGTTGCGCGTTGCGGCGGCGAGCGGGCGAAACATTATGCCCGCCTCGATCGAAGCCGCCAAGGCTGGCGCGACCACGGGAGAATGGGGCGCGGCGTTGCGGGCGGAGTTCGGCGAATACCGCGCCCCGACCGGCGTGAGGCCGCAGGCGCGTCAGGAAGCGGGCGATCTCGACGAGCTGCGCGGCGAGGTGCAGCGCGTCTCGCTGAAACTGGGCCGGCGGCTCAAATTCCTGGTGGGCAAACCGGGGCTCGACGGACATTCCAACGGCGCTGAACAGATCGCGGTCCGGGCGACCGACGCGGGGATGGATGTCGTCTATGACGGCATCCGACTGACCCCGGAGGAAATCGTCGAGCGCGCCAAGGCGGGCGTCCACTGCGTAGGCCTGTCGATCCTCTCGGGATCGCATCTGGCGATGACGCGCGACGTGCTGGCCCAAATGAAGGCGGCAGGCCTGGGCCACATTCCGGTCATCGTGGGGGGGATCATACCTCCGGAGGACGCGGAGCAGCTGCGCGCGGAGGGCGTCGCGGCGATTTACACGCCGAAGGATTTCGCCATCAACAGGATTATCGGGGACATCGTCCGACAAGTGGAGCACAACCTCTTGCTCGAACACGGGACGGTCGAGGCAACGGTTCGAGAGCCGCTACTCACCGCAGCAAATCCGTGAGATCGCCGTGTTAGAACGGAGTTGGTTCCTGCCCGGTCGGCGCTACGGCCCGAAGCGCGTCGGTCTACGATATCCTCGAGTCAATTGTCGAAGTGCGTCCGCCCCGTAGAAAGCGGCGCCGCGTCTCGTATTCCGAGGCCGAGTGCGGAGAGGCGCTGAAAATAAGGCGCCACGCTGAGGCCGCGTTCTTCGGCGGCGCGGGCTAGTTCGTACAATAAGCTTGCAACTTCGTTAAGGATTTCTTGCTGCGTAAACAGCTTTTCAGCTAATTCCGATTGTATGAGCATATCATATGCCAACTTTATTTGAGTGCAGGCAATTATCGCCCCTTGTGGCAGCCTAATTGCAACACGTAAAAGAAACATGAAAGGTGAATACGCATTTTTGGCGATTTAACGCTACGACAACCACTCAGGCGCCCCACAGCTCGACCCGAATGGGGTGAAGGGCAATCGGCTGTATGAAATTACCTATCGCAAAAACCCGGAGCCCCCCAGAGGCAAAGGATATATTTCGTTTGCGCCCCAAATATTTACCAGTTAAGTAAAACGCCAAGTTACGCTGTACACTGCATTCCGCTTCATATTAATGCTTTGGCAGTAAAACCCAGTGAGCAATTTGATGGCGTTCCCACGCATGAATGAAATTGAGGGGTTACCCGCTCCAGAACGTATTTATCTGGCCAACCTCGAGCAGGCCCTGGGCGGCTTTGTTTCGCGAATTCCATCGACGCTCCCTGACGACATCGTTGACGAGGAACTGATCGCGAGAGCTACCGTCACGATATTTTTGGCCATCGCCGCGCGGTGCGCCATTGACGCAGGGATAAAGCAAAATATCTCGGTTACGCAGCGTGAATTTGGTCTTCTCGCCAGAGAGGCGCTTCACGCGGCGCGAAAAGCGGCTACGACTTTCAACTGAGCAGACTCCCGAGAGTCGACGGTTGAAGAGTCCGGCCGCTGTCGGAGGCAGCGGTTGCTGACCGCGTGGGTTCCGCTTGGTCGATGCGTGGAAATTTTTGGTTGACGCGAGAATCCCCATGTGAGCAATCCAATCCACGGTTCCGCCGCCTCGGCCGCCTGCCGCGGCGGAAATGGTACGACTGAGGTCGCAAACCGGCGACGGAGTGCCTCGTGGATGCGGGTGATTCGGCTTGCACGCGGCCCAAGGGCTTGCCGAACGGGCGCCGAGAGTACGCGAAATGGCGGTGCGACCGGTCGACGTGGATGGCCGGGACGAGCCCGGCCATGACGGCGAAGGCCGCGGATTTCACCCGCCCCGTTTGATACACGGGGGGAATGCGGGCGGCTGTGCTCGCAGTGACGGCGGAATGGGGGGACGGCTTCGTTTCGCGGCCGGCTCCCGGCGGTTGGCTCTTACCTTGCTTGATAGAACTCAGAGGGCATTTTCATGAGGCTTGCGGTCATCGGATGTGGATATGTCGGCCTCGTCTCTGGGGCCTGTTTCGCCGATTTCGGGCACGTGGTGACCTGCGTCGACACGGACGAGGCCAAGGTCGCGGCGCTGAAGCGCGGCGAGATCCCGATTTTCGAGCCGGGTCTCGACGATCTCGTCGCAGCCAACGTCCAGGGTCAGCGTCTTTTCTTCAGCCAGGACATCGGAGAGGCGGTGAGGGGCGCCGAGGTTGTCTTCATCGCGGTGGGCACTCCGTCGCGTCGCGGCGATGGCCACGCCGATCTGTCCTTCGTCTATTCCGCCGCGCGGGAGATCGCCGCGGCCCTCGACGGCTTCACCGTGGTAGTCACGAAGTCGACCGTGCCGGTCGGCGCCGGCGACGAAGTCGAGCGGATCATCGCGGAATCGCGGCCCGACGCCGATTTCGTCGTCGTCTCCAATCCGGAGTTCCTCCGGGAGGGCGCGGCGATCAGCGATTTCAAACGTCCGGACCGGATCGTCGTGGGCACGACGGACGAGCGGGCCCG
>JBAQGU010000278.1:0-2933 GCA_049287975.1 Roseiarcus sp. | reverse complement strand
CGACAACGCCGTCCTGCTCACCATCTTCCTGCGTCACGATGAGTCGCGTCCCCTCGGCGAACTCAAAGCCCAACTCGCCAGACAGGGTTTCTATAAGGCTTTTCCGCGGCCTGGGGTCGAAGTGGTGAGCTGGTATGTCGAAATGGGGATTGGACAGGTTGTCACAATCCGCTTGCCGGCGTCGCGCGTGCGCGAGGTCAACCGCGTGCTCGAGGACACCGCCTGGGGAGCCTATCGAACCGAATTCTATCTGACCTACGACTACAAGGCCGTCGGCCTCGCCGAGCATGAGAAGGCGCAATGAAAATTTACATTGTGTTACCGGTATTTAGAATTCCGTCGTAGACCCGCAACGCGCGAGAGCCACGACAACCGCGCGAATAAAGACGACGAAAATTTTCCTGCTCGCAAACCCTTGAAAAGCCCCAAAACGAGAAAATTCTCGCCCCGCCGGGGTACTCGCCGACTTCGTCCGGACGCGCCCTGCTGCGCTGCCACCGGCCTCCCGCGTTTTTTCGGCCGCGCCTCAGACCCTCGCCCGGCAGATCGCGCCGAAACTCTCCATGCCCGACCCGATCGCGTGGCGACGCGTCGGTCGGGGTTATCGCTCGCGCAATGCCTAGTTGAGCGTCGAAAGGCGGAGACGGCAGTCAATCGCGGCGCGTCGAGATTCGCGGGCGAAGGTTCGCGCCTATCCATCCCTAAATACCATATTTTTATTGACATCTGAGGGAGAATATAATCTATTAACGCAGCGTCACTGCCAGCACTGCGAAGTGTTGCGGTTCTCACGTAGCTCGGCGCAAGTTCATCGCTCACAAATATCGGCAGATTCGACGCCGAGGAGGTTGCCGAACCAACAAAACATATTGGGAGGAACGCCATGCATTCGCGTCGCACATTCCTGCAAACGAGCGCGGCCGCTGCCGCTTGTCTGGCCTCGGGAGTGTGGACCGCCCGGGCCGAAAATGCGCCCGGCGTCACCGATACCGAGATCAAGCTCGGACAGACCATGCCCTATAGCGGCCCCGCCTCTGCTTATGGAGTCATCGGCAGGGCCGAAGCTGCCTACTTCAAGGCGATCAACGATGCGGGCGGAATCAATGGCCGCAAGATCAACCTAATCAGTCTGGACGACGGCTACAGCCCGCCAAAGACAGTCGAACAGACTCGCTATCTGATCGAACACGAACGGGTCGCCTTCATTTTCGGCAGCCTGGGCACGCCGACCAACGCGGCGATCCGGTCTTACCTCAACGACAACAAAGTTCCGCAATTGTTCATCTCCACGGGCTCTTCCTTGTTCGGCGACCCGAAGCACTTTCCGTGGACGATGGGCAACATCGCGAGCTATCAGACGGAGGCGCACATCTTCGCCAAACATATTCTTGCGATAAAGCCCGACGCCGAGATCGGCGTGCTGTATCAGAACGACGGTTACGGCAGGGACTATCTGACGGGCCTGCATGAGGGCCTTGGCTCCGATCACGCCGGGATGCTCGTCAAGGAAGTCTCCTACGAGGTTTCCGAGCCGACCGTCGACTCGCAGGTCGCCACCTTGCAGGGGGCCGGCGTCGACACGCTGATCATCGCCGCGACCCCGAGAGCCGCAGCGCAGGCAATCCGCAAGGCTCACGACATCGGCTGGACGCCGCAGCGATATTTGAACTATCCCGCGAGTTCGATAACCGCGACCCTGAAGCCTGCGGGCCTGGAGAAGTCGAAGGGCGTAATTACCGGCACTTTCGGCAAGGATCCCGCCGACCCGCGCTGGAAGGACGATGCTGGCTATAAAGAATGGGTATCGTTCGTAGCTAAATCTATGACGCCCGCCGACCTCATCGACGGCAATGCGGTCACGGCGTGGGGCGTAGCCAGGATGATGGTTCAGGTCTTGAAGCAATGCGGCGATGATTTGTCGCGCGAGAGCATCATGCGACAGGCCACTAACCTCAAGGACTTCGAATTGCCGATGCTGCTCCCGGGCATAAAGATCAACACTTCGCCCGACAACTATTTCCCGATTCGGCAGATGCAGTTGGCCCGCTTCAACGGCGAGAACTGGGAGCTGTTCGGCGACTTGATGAGCGACTGAGCAAGTTGACTCGATTTGGGGGCGCCGCCCCCCCGGCGCTCCAGCTTCATCGCCTCCCCTTCTTTGCGGGGCGACGCTGGGCCGCCGTTCGCCACGCTCGAGGCGCAACGCGGAACACGCCCGGGAAATCGTGGTCGGCCACGGCGACGGCGCGAAGGAGGACGACGAAAATTTTGCTGCTCGCAAACCCTTGAAAAGCCCCAAAACGAGAAAATCCTCGCCCCGCCGGGTATTCGCCGACTTCGTCCGGACGCGCCCTGCTGCGCTGCCATCGGCCTCCCGCGTTTTTCGGCCTCGCCTCAGACCCTCGCCCAGCAGATCGCGCCGAAACTCTCCATGCCCGACCCTATCGCGTGGCTCCCGTTCAGGCAGCAGTCCGGCAGCGCGACTCCGGCCAGGAAGAGGAACAGCGCCAGCCAGCGCGCGACCGGCGCGCCTGTCCGCCAAGAAGGGATCGGCAGGGCCAGCTCAGTCATGGGGTTCTCCTGCATTCGACGCGGCCGCGTCGGGGACTTGCTGCGCGCGCCGCCGCGCCGCGACCATTTCGGCCAGGATCGAGAGGGCGATCTCCTCGGTCGTGATCGCGTGGATGTCGAGGCCGGCGGGGGCCTTGATGGCGGCGAGTCGGGCGTCGGGGACGCCCTCGGCGGCGAGTTCCTGGCGCAGCGTCTCCGCCTTGCGGCGCGATCCGACGAAGGCGCGATAGCGGGCTTCCATCGCCGCGGCGGTTTTCAGCGCGGCCCGGTCGCCGGCGCCTTGAGTGGAAACGACGACGAAAGCCTCTCGCCCCAAATCCGGCGGCGCGAAAAAGCCCTCGACCTTCGCGCAGTCTTCGAAG
>JBAQGU010000277.1:0-1893 GCA_049287975.1 Roseiarcus sp. | reverse complement strand
TCCGGGTGTTTAGTCCAAGGGGACCGGCCGCAGGCCGGTACGAACTCGCAATGACGGATACGACAATTGTTCGCTAACGGGTTCTAAAAGCCGGGCGCGGCGCCGCAAGGTCGACCCTTGCCGACGTCGAAGCGTCTGGAATTCGTCTCGAAGACGCCTACATCTTGGCCAGCGGGGGGTCGGCGATGGATCCTCCTCGCGTTTCCATCTGTCGAGCCGATAATTCGCGAGAGGAGACCCGCCATGAGGAAACCCAGTGCGCTTCCGGGGCTGATCTTCGTTCTCATCATCTTGGTCGGCTTCGGCATCGCCTACGCGACCAGCGGGCGCCCTGTCGCCAGCGCGGTCGTCGCGATCGTGACCGTCATCGTCGCCGTCGTGGTCTCGAGTTCCGTCAAAGTCGCAGACCAATGGGAGAAGGTCGTGGTTCTCAGGCTCGGACGCTTTCGCTCGCTCGAGGGTCCAGGGCTGTTCTTCATCATCCCCATCGTCGAGAGCGTCGCCTATTGGATCGACACCCGGGTCATCACCGCCACTTTCAAGGCCGAAAAGACGCTCACCAAGGACACGGTGCCTGTCGATGTCGATGCAGTTCTGTTCTGGAAGGTGGTCGATCCGAAAACGGCGGCGCTCGGGGTCGCCGACTACGTCTCGGCGATCAATTGGGCGTCACAGACCGCGCTCCGCGACATCATCGGCAAGACCGCGCTCGCCGACATGCTCGAGGGTCGGGAGAAGATCAGCAGCGAATTGCAGAGCGTAATCGACGCTCGCACCGAGCCTTGGGGCGTCAACGTCATTTCGGTGGAGCTCAAGGACGTGCTGATACCGGCGGCCTTGCAGGACGCGATGTCGATGCAGGCGCAGGCCGAGCGCGAGCGGCAGGCGCGCGTGATCCTCGGCGATTCCGAACGCCAGATCGCGGAGAAATTCAACGAGGCGGCGAAGAGCTACGCGGACAATCCGACTGCATTCCATCTGCGCGCGATGAACATGCTCTACGAGGGCCTGAAGCGGAACAACGCGACCATCGTCATCGTGCCGAGCACCGCGGTCGAAACGATGCAATTGGGAGGAATGACGGGACTGACGACGATAGCCGGCGCGATGGCGCAAACGCGCGGGGCGCCGACCGCTCCACCGGCGTCTTCATAGAAAGCATGGATGGGAAGCATCGCCTCCGGCGGCGCGCCGACACCTTCGCAACGCGACGACAACCCGACGAGTCAGCCCGCGGGCGATGCGCGCTCGTCCCCCGTTCCCCGCCCGGCGATTCGCGCGGGCAAACCGATGTGAGCGATGTTGCTTAGACTGAAGAGGTCCGAAATGCTGCTCGAGGGTAAGAAGGTCGTCGTGATTGGTGGCAGCTCCGGCATCGGTTTGGCAATTGCCCGCCAAGCTCGAGCGGAAGGGGCTTCGCTGATCATTGTCGGCCGGGATCCGGCGAAGGTCTCGAATGCGGCGTCGACGCTCGGCGGCGACGCTCAGGGCGTGGTGGGCGATGCCCATGACCACTCCGCCCTCGAGGGATGCATCGCATCCTTGCCCGAGTTCGACCATCTTGTCTCAATGGTTGGCGACACCATGGCGGGCGGCTTCCTGCGGACGCCGCTCGACACGATGCGGCATGTGCTGCACTCGAAGTTCTGGACCAATCTGCTGATCGCCCGTTTCGCCGCACCCCTGGTCCGCGACGGCGGTAGCATGACGTTCACCTCGGGGAGCGGTGTTCGGGCGCAGGACGCGGCGGCGAGCTACGTGGCGAACGGGGCGCTCGCCGCCATGGCGCAAGGACTGGGTTCGGAACTCGGGCCGCGTGTGCGTGTGAACGTCGTCGCCCCGGCGTTCATGGACACCGCGCTGTGGCGCGCGAAGCCGCGCGAGGACATAGAC
>JBAQGU010000276.1:0-2190 GCA_049287975.1 Roseiarcus sp. | reverse complement strand
AAGCAACCCGGACTAAGCCGCGGTTGGAGACTCCTGGGTTGCTTGGCTGCGCTCGCAATGACGGATAGGGCGCTGGTTTCCTGGCAGGCCTTCAGCGTTGTGGTCTCGCGTCCTCGGCGTGGCCCGCAGGGGCGGGATGAAAATCGTGAAGATCGCCACGTTCAACATCAACAATGTCAACAAGAGGCTGGAGAACCTGCTCGCTTGGCTCGCCGACGGTCAGCCTGACATCGTCTGCTTGCAAGAGTTGAAGGCCGAGGATCGGGCGTTCCCCGAGGACGTCTTGCGGAGGGCTGGATACGGCGCGGTGTGGCGGGGCCAGAGGACGTGGAACGGCGTCGCGATTCTCGCTCGCGGCGCAAATCCGGTCCTCACCTGCCGAGAATTGCCGGGCGATGCCGAGGATATGCAGGCCCGCTACATCGAGGCCGCCGTGCGCGGCGTCCTGGTTGGCTGCATGTATCTGCCAAACGGCAACCCGCAACCGGGGCCAAAATTCGCCTACAAGCTGGCCTGGTTCGAGCGATTGATTTCCCATGCGTCGGGATTGCTGGCCGCGGGCCTCCCGGTGGTGCTGGCCGGCGATTACAACGTCGTTCCAACCGAGCGGGATATCTATCCGACGAAGTCATGGGCCCGGGACGCTCTGGTGCAGCCGCAAAGCCGGGCGGCGTTTCGGCGGCTGATCGATCAAGGCTGGACCGACGCGATTCGCGCGCTCCATCCGATCGAGACGATCTACACTTTCTGGGATTACAAACGGGACCGATGGGCGCGCGATGCGGGCCTGCGGCTCGATCATCTGCTGCTCAGCCCCGATTTATCAACTCGTCTGTTGGCCGCCGGCGTCGACAAGTCGATCCGAGGTCGGGACGGCGCCAGCGACCATGCTCCGGCGTGGGTGGAACTGGATATTCGTCGGGCGAGCGGCAAGTCGCAGCGCCGAAAGCGCGCCCCGAAACTTGCAGTCCCGTAAAACCAAAGTCGTAGAGCGCCTCTCATTCCATTTTGTCAGCAAACCGGAGCGACTCGAAATTCAACGTCCCAGATGTTAACTGGGAGACGGGCGAAAGTCCGGAGCTCGTTTAGAGGGCGTTCTAAATGGATGTCAAAGAAGCGGTTGCGACGGCGAAATCGTACGTCGCTGACCTTTTTGCCGAAGAGAATTTTTCCGATCTCGGACTGGAAGAGGTTTCGCTCGACGAACAGGCCGATCAGTGGGTGGTCACCCTCGGCTTCGCGCGACCTTGGGAGAGGGCAGCTACCAGCTTTCTCGCTGCTGTGCAGCCAGGCTCAAAACCGCGAAGATCGTATAAGGTTGTCCGCATCTCCGACAAAACGAGAGAGGTTCTTTCTTTGAAGAATTATGACGGCGCGGCGTGACAATCATTTTGGACGCAAATCTTCTTTTATTGCTTGTCGTTGGATCAACGGATCGCTCATTTATCGCTAAACACAAACGTCTTAGAAGCTATACGGACGAGGATTTTGATCTGCTACTATTACTTTTATCGCGAGTGAATAGTATCATCGTCACACCAAACACTCTTACTGAAACCTCTAATCTGGTAGGTTATATTTCCGATCCCGCGCGAACCGCAATATACCACATGTCCCGCACAATTGTTCAAGCTCCTGCGAGTGTTGAGTTCTCTGTCGAAAGCAAGTTGGCAGTCTCCGGGGCTGAATTTGTCAGATTAGGGCTCACTGACTCTGTGCTCTTGCACTTAGCTACAGGATCTCACACATTACTTACCGCCGACGTGGACCTATATTTAGCTGCAACCACACGCGGGTTAAAAGCTGAGAATTTTAATCATTTCAGAAACTTGTAATCGCCACAGTTCTCCCGCGCGAGGCGGTCCGCCCCGGAGCGTCCGCCTCCCCAGGTGGGCCCCGATCCCTCTCCCAACCAAACACGCTCCGGCCGCCATATTCACGCGACCGCCGCTTCTCGCCCGCGACGAACTCGGGGAGCGACGGGCCGGTGGCGTGGCGCTCGAGGCGCCGGGATTGCTCATCGAGGCGGCGGATGGCGTCCAGGCGCTCCTCGTTGCCGAGCTTGGCGTTGGCTACAGCCGATTTCAGCACTTCGATCGTCTTGTCGTAGACCGTGGTGGGCACGGAGTAGGGATGCCTGTCCTTGCCGCCATGGGCGAGCGAGAAGCGCGCGGGATCGGCGAAGCGGCA
>JBAQGU010000275.1:0-15432 GCA_049287975.1 Roseiarcus sp. | reverse complement strand
TGGGCAAGCGCGTCGACTATTCCGGCCGCTCGGTGATCGTCGTCGGTCCCGAACTCAAGCTGCATCAATGCGGCCTGCCCAAGAAGATGGCGCTCGAACTGTTCAAGCCGTTCATCTATTCGCGTCTCGACGCCAAGGGACTGTCGGCGACCGTCAAGCAGGCGAAGAAGCTGGTCGAGAAGGAAAAACCCGAGGTCTGGGACATCCTGGACGAGGTGATCCGCGAGCACCCGATCATGCTCAACCGCGCGCCGACGCTGCATCGGCTCGGCATTCAGGCGTTCGAGCCCGTGCTGATCGAAGGCAAGGCGATCCAGCTGCATCCGCTCGTCTGCTCGGCGTTCAACGCCGACTTCGACGGCGATCAGATGGCCGTGCACGTCCCGCTCTCGCTCGAGGCGCAGCTCGAGGCCCGCGTGCTGATGATGTCGACCAACAACATCCTGCACCCCGCCAACGGGCTGCCGATCATCGTGCCGAGCCAGGACATCGTCCTCGGGCTCTATTATCTCTCCCTGATGCGCGACGGCGAACCGGGGCAGGGCATGATGTTCGCCAACATCGGCGAAATTGAACATGCCTTGGCCGCCAAGTCGATCACGCTCCACACCAAGATCAAGGGGCGCGCCTGGACCTATGACGCGGAAGGCAAGCGCGTGGCGAAGATTTTCGACACGACGCCGGGCCGGCTCGTCCTCGGCCGGCTGCTGCCCGATCATGTCAAGATTCCGTTCGACGTCGCCAACAAGCTGATGACGAAGAAGGAAATCTCGAACATGATCGACACCGTCTACCGCAATTGCGGGCAGAAGGAGACGGTCATCTTCTGTGACCGGATCATGTCGATCGGGTTCCGGGAGGCGTTCAAGGCCGGCATTTCGTTCGGCAAGGACGACATGGTCGTCCCGGAGTCGAAGCCGCGCTTCATCTCGGAGACCTCCGCCTTGGCGAAGGAATACGAGCAGCAATACAACGACGTCCTGATCACCCAGGGCGAGAAATACAACAAGGTGGTGGATGCCTGGGCGAAGTGCTCCGACAAACTCGCCGAAGAGATGATGGCGGGCATTTCGGCGGTACGGAAGGACAAGACCGGCCGCGACCTTCCCATCAACTCGATCTACATGATGTCGCATTCGGGAGCGCGCGGTTCGCCCACCCAGATGCGACAGCTCGCCGCCATGCGCGGCCTGATGGCCAAGCCCTCGGGCGAGATCATCGAGAGCCCGATCATTTCGAACTTCAAGGAGGGCCTTTCGGTTCTCGAGTACTTCAACTCGACCCACGGCGCCCGCAAGGGCCTCGCAGACACCGCGTTGAAGACCGCGAATTCGGGTTATCTGACGCGCCGCCTCGTCGACGTCGCACAGGATTCGATCATCACGATCCCGGACTGCGGCTCCACAGGCGGCATCAAGATGCGCGCGATCATCGATGCGGGCACGGTCGTGGCCTCCCTCGCCACGCGCATTCTCGGGCGCACCGCGGCCGAGCCGCTGCTCGACCTCGACGGCAAGGTCATCGTGCCCGCGGGCCGGATGATCGTCGAGGAGGACATGCCGGCGATCACCGCCGCGGGCATCCAGGAAGTGAAGATTCGATCGGTGCTGACCTGCGATGCGCCCAACGGCGTCTGCGGCGCCTGCTACGGTCGCGATCTCGCGCGCGGAACGCCCGTCAACATGGGCGAGGCGGTCGGCGTCATCGCGGCGCAGTCGATCGGCGAACCGGGCACGCAGCTGACGATGCGGACCTTCCACATCGGCGGCGCGGCGCAGCTCGCGGATCAGTCCTTCATCGAGTCGAATTTCGACGGCGAGGTGAAGATCCGCAACCGTAACCTGGCGCGAAACTCCAACGGCGACCTGATGGCGATGGCGCGAAACGTCGCGATCGTCATTCTCGATCGCAGCGGCGCCGAGCGCGTGGTGCATCGCGTGCAATATGGCGCGCGCCTGAAGGTCGACGACGGCGATCAGGTCAAGCGGGGCCAGCGTCTGGCGGAGTGGGATCCGTTCACGCGGCCGATCCTGACCGAGGTGGAAGGCCAAATCGGGTTCGAGGACCTCACCGAAGGCGCTTCGATGTCCGAACAGATCGACGAAGCGACCGGCATCGCCAAGCGCATCGTGATCGATTGGCGATCTTCGCCCCGCACGGCCTCGCTCAAGCCGGCGCTGGTCATCAAGGGCAAGGACGGCAAGATCGTCAAGGTGCCGCGCGGCGGCGACGCTCGATATGCGTTGCCTGTCGACTCGATCATCTCGTTCGAGCCCGGCGCGACCGTGCACGCGGGCGACGTGATCGCGCGCATTTCGATCAACAGCGCGAAGACGCGCGACATCACGGGCGGCTTGCCGCGCGTGGCGGAGCTGTTCGAGGCGCGTCGACCGAAGGACCATGCGATCATCGCGGAAATCTCGGGCACTGTGCAATTCGGCAAGGACTTCAAGAACAAGCAGCGTCTGACCATCGTTCCGTCGGAAGAGGGCGCGGATCCGGTCGAACATCTGATCCCCAAGTCGAAGCACATTCACTTGCAGGACGGCGACGTGATCGAGAAGGGCGAATACATCGTCGACGGCAATCCGGCGCCGCACGATATTCTCGCGATCAAGGGCGTCGAGGAACTCGCGGCGTACCTCGTCAACGAGATCCAGGAAGTGTATCGGTTGCAGGGCGTGAGCATCAATGACAAGCACATCGAGGTCATCGTTCGGCAGATGCTGCAGAAGGTGGATATCACCGATCCCGGCGATACCGATTTCCTGAGCAGCGAACAGGTCGATCTGACCGAGTTGGAAGCGGCCAATGAGATCATGGTCGCCGAGGGCAAGCGGCAAGCCGTCGGCACGCCGGTTCTGCTCGGCATCACCAAGGCGAGCCTACAGACCCGTTCGTTCATATCCGCCGCGTCGTTCCAGGAGACGACCCGCGTCCTCACGGAGGCGGCCGTCAACGGCAAGGTGGATACGCTCGAGGGGCTCAAGGAGAACGTCATCGTGGGCCGGTTGATTCCCGCCGGCACCGGGGCGGCAATGACCAAGCTGCGTACGATCGCCACGATGCGCGACAACCTGATCTTGGCGCAAAAGGCCGAGGAATCGGCCGCCGCGCCCGCGCTGCCGCTGGCGGCGCCGACGATGGAGACGGTCGCCCGCAAGGTTCGGGCGCCCGCGGCCGAATAGCTCCCTGGGCTCACGTGCCCCGGAAAGAGCCGCCTTCGGGCGGCTCTTTTTTGCTCGGGACTCGGCCGGCGTCGTCGCCTCGCCGCAATGCCGTCTTCATTCGGCCCGGAAATCACGGTTCGTTACGCATGGTAAAACAACCGTGAAGGAGGGGCGGACTGCCGCCCTCGCAGCAAGGACGAACATGAAGCCCTTCATCGAGATGACGTCGTCTGGCCAGGTCTGGAGCGCCGTGGACGTTGAACCTCCCGCCAGGGGAGCGCCGTTGGCGCCGTTGCTCGCGGGCGCGCGGGCGCGCGGCGTGGCCGACGGCTTCGAATGGCTGGGATTGGCCGCGATCCTGCTCGACGACCGGGGGGAAGTCCTGCACGTCAATCGGCGCGCGGTCGCTTTGATGGGCGAAGACCTGTTTCTTTCCTCTGGACGCCTGAGGGCTCGCGACGAAGAGATCGACGGCGCTCTCTGCATCGCGATTCATCGCGCCTTGGGTGGCGGGACGCCCTCGCATCTCGCAATTCCTTTGAAGTCAGGGCAGGGGACGGTCGGCGCGCGAATTGCGGCGATCGACTCGCTCGAGGACGATCCCTTTCAACTGCTGCGCGCCGTCGCTATTCTAGAATGGGACGAGGAACTTCCCTTCGGGCGGCAGACGCAGCGTCATTGAGCAAGGCGCCGCCGAATCCCCCTGGCGACCCTCATTCGGCGCTTCGCGCCGCCTTCTCCTGCGAGCACGGGGGAAGGGAATCGCGCTCTTCCGATTCCCCTTAATTTTGGTTTCGAAGGGGTTGACGAGCAGGATCGCCGCGAATATGTTCCGCAAACTTTCGACAGGCCGTAGAGCATAGTTGTTTTGGGCGACTCGCCCGAAACGTTGCGGCTCTAAACGCTGACGATCTCATCGACGACGAAGCCATACCGGCCGAAGCGATTCGGTTGGGTCCTGAGATGCAAGACCGCGGCAGCCGCCGTGGTCCTCTGCGGCAGCAGCGCCCAAAACCCGTGAAGCGGGTTTTCGCGGCGCATTTGGCTTCGCCCGATCATGGGCGCGAATTTAGCGGCGCGGCTTTCGAGCCGGGCCAAACCGATATGAGACGAAGGGCTGGACATGCCGACGATTAGCCAGTTGATCCGCAAACCGCGGCAACCCAAGACCTACCGCGAGAAGGCGCGCCATCTCCAGGCGAGCCCGCAGAAGCGCGGCGTCTGCACGCGCGTCTACACGACAACGCCGAAAAAGCCGAACTCGGCGCTTCGCAAAGTCGCGAAGGTTCGCCTGACCAACGGCTTCGAGGTCATCGGTTACATCCCTGGCGAAGGCCACAACCTACAAGAACATTCGGTGGTGATGATTCGCGGCGGCCGGGTCAAGGACCTGCCCGGCGTGCGCTATCACATTCTGCGCGGCGTGCTCGACACGCAGGGCGTCAAGGACCGCAAGCAGCGCCGTTCGAAATACGGCGCGAAGAGACCCAAGTAATTTGGCGTCCTGAGTAAGATCGATAGTTCAAGGAGCAGGCCATGTCGCGCCGCCACAGCGCCGAGAAACGCGAAATCATCCCCGACGCCAAGTATGGCGACGTCGTGGTCGCGAAGTTCATGAATACGATCATGTACGAGGGCAAGAAGTCGGTCGCCGAGGCGATCGTCTATGGCGCGCTCGACGGCGTCGAGAGCAAGATCAAGTCGGACCCGCTGGTGGCTTTCAAGCAGGCGCTGGAGAACGTAGCGCCGGCCGTCGAGGTTCGTTCGCGTCGCGTCGGGGGCGCCACATACCAGGTTCCCGTCGAAGTGCGCACCGAGCGACGGCAGGCCTTGGCGATCCGCTGGATCATTACGGCCGCGCGCGGCCGCAACGACAAGACGATGGTGGATCGGCTTTCGGCCGAGTTGCTCGACGCCTCGAACAATCGCGGCGCCGCGGTCAAAAAGAGGGAAGACACGCACCGGATGGCGGAAGCCAATCGCGCCTTCGCTCACTACCGCTGGTGAGCGGGCGCCGAACTCCGAACGGGATCAACGATCATGGCGCGTAGCCACGCTATAGAGGACTATCGCAATTTCGGCATCATGGCTCACATCGATGCCGGGAAGACGACGACGACCGAGCGCATCCTCTATTACTCCGGCAAGTCCCACAAGATCGGCGAAGTGCACGACGGCGCCGCGACGATGGACTGGATGGAGCAGGAGCAGGAGCGCGGCATCACGATCACCTCCGCCGCGACGACCACGTTCTGGTTGGACAAGCGGCTCAATATCATCGATACGCCGGGTCACGTCGACTTCACCATCGAGGTCGAGCGCTCGCTGCGCGTCCTCGACGGCGCGGTCTGCGTGCTCGACGGCAACCAGGGCGTCGAGCCGCAGACGGAAACGGTTTGGCGTCAGGCCGACAAGTACGGCGTGCCGCGCGTGGTGTTCGTCAACAAGATGGACAAGATCGGCGCCGATTTCTTTCGCTGCGTCGACGAGATCAAGACCAAGGTCGGCGGTCGCCCGGTCTGCATTCAACTCCCGATCGGCTCGGAGTCGAACTTCAAGGGAATAATCGATCTTCTGCGCATGAAGGCCGTCGTCTGGGACGAGGAGGGCCTGGGTGCGAAATACCACGACGAAGAGATTCCCCCGGGCCTGCTGGAGCAGGCGAGGGAATATCGCCACATTTTGCTCGAGGCCGCGGTCGAACTCGACGACGATGTCATGACCGCCTATCTCGACGGCGTGGAGCCGGATATCGCGACGCTGCAGCGTCTCGTCCGCAAAGCCGTTCGTCAGATCACGTTCATCCCCGTCCTCTGCGGCTCGGCCTTCAAGAACAAGGGCGTTCAGCCGTTGCTCGACGCGGTCGTCGCTTATCTGCCTTCGCCCGTCGATCGCGGGGCGATCAAGGGCATCGACGTGGACACCGGCGCGGAAGTGCTGCGATGGCCCAGGGACAACGAGCCGTTCTCGATGCTCGGGTTCAAGATCATGGACGATCCGTTCGTCGGCACGATCACGTTCTGCCGCGTCTACTCCGGCAAGATCGAGTCCGGCACAACCGTGCTCAACTCGACCAAGGACAAGAGGGAACGCGTCGGCCGCATGTTGCTGATGCACGCCAACAATCGCGAAGACATCAAGGAAGCCTTCGCCGGCGACATCGTCGCGCTGGCTGGCCTGAAGGATACCCGGACCGGCGATACGCTCTGCGATCTTCAGAAGCCGGTCATTCTGGAAAAGATGGAATTCCCCGAGCCCGTCATCGAGATCGCGATCGAGCCGAAATCGAAAGCCGACCAGGAAAAGCTCGGTGTCGCACTCTCCAAACTCGCTGCGGAAGACCCGTCCTTCCGCGTCTCCACCGACCCGGAGTCCGGGCAGACCATCCTGAAGGGGATGGGGGAACTCCATCTCGACATCAAAGTCGATATCTTGAAGCGAACTTACAAGGTCGACGCCAATATCGGCGCGCCGCAGGTCGCTTATCGCGAGAAGCTGACCAAGCGCACCGAAATCGACTACACGCACAAGAAGCAGACAGGCGGTTCGGGCCAGTTCGCGAAGGTCAAGATCGTGTTCGAGCCGGCGGAACCTGGCGAGGGGTCGTCCTTCGAGTCGAAGGTCGTCGGCGGCACGGTGCCGAAGGAGTATATCCCCGGCGTCGAAAAAGGCATCAACAGCGTGATGGGTTCGGGCGTTCTGGCCGGGTTCCCTGTCGTCGACGTGAAGGCGACGCTGATCGACGGCGCCTATCACGATGTGGACTCGTCCGCGCTCGCCTTTGAAATCGCCGCGCGAGCGGCTTTTCGCGAAGGCCTGCAAAAGGGCGGCGCGGTGCTGCTCGAGCCGATCATGAAAGTCGAGGTCGTCACTCCCGAAGAGCACACGGGCTTCGTGATGGGCGATCTCCTGTCCCGCCGCGGGCACGTGCAGGGGCAGGACATGCGCGCCAACGCGGCCGTCATCAACGCGATGGTTCCGTTGGCCAACATGTTCGGCTACGTCAATCAGTTGCGCTCCGGCACCCAGGGGCGCGCGAGCTTCACGATGCAGTTCGATCACTACGAGCAGGTCCCGGCGAACGTCGCCAAGGACATCATGGACAAGAACAAGTAGCCGTCGTTTCCGCCGATTTTTCCACCTGAATCCCGAATACGAAGAGGAGCCTGGCAATGGCAAAAGCTAAATTCTCACGCACCAAGCCGCACTGCAACATCGGCACGATCGGACACGTCGATCACGGCAAGACCTCCTTGACGGCGGCGATCACCAAGGTTCTCGCCGAAACCGGCGACGCGACTTACACGGCCTACGATCAGATCGACAAGGCGCCCGAGGAGAAGGCGCGCGGGATAACGATCTCGACGGCGCACGTCGAATACCAGACCAAGGCTCGCCATTATGCTCACGTCGATTGCCCCGGCCATGCCGACTATATCAAGAACATGATCACCGGCGCGGCGCAGATGGACGGCGCGATCCTCGTCGTCTCCGCGGCCGACGGCCCGATGCCGCAGACCCGCGAGCACATCCTGCTCGCCCGTCAGGTCGGCGTTCCCGCGCTCGTCGTTTACCTGAACAAGGTCGACATGGTCGACGACCCGGAATTGCTCGAACTTGTCGAACTCGAGGTTCGCGAACTGCTTTCGAAGTATGACTTCCCCGGCGACGATATTCCGATCGTCCAGGGTTCCGCATTGATGGCGCTCGAGGACAAGAAGCCTGAGATCGGCCATGACTCGATCCTGAAGCTGATGGCGGCGGTCGACAAATATATCCCGCAGCCGGAGCGCCCGAAGGATCAGCCCTTCCTGATGCCGGTCGAGGACGTGTTCTCGATCTCGGGTCGCGGCACCGTGGTGACCGGCCGTATCGAGCGCGGCATCATCAAGGTCGGCGAGGAAGTCGAGATCGTCGGCCTCAGGAACACCGCCAAGACCATCGTCACCGGCGTCGAAATGTTCCGCAAGCTGCTCGACCAGGGCGAGGCGGGCGACAATGTCGGCTGCCTGCTGCGCGGCACCAAGCGCGAAGACGTCGAGCGCGGCCAGGTGCTCTGCAAGCCGGGCAGCGTCAAGCCGCACACGAAGTTCAAGGCCGAGGCCTATATCCTGACGAAGGAAGAAGGCGGTCGTCACACCCCCTTCATGACGAACTATCGTCCGCAGTTTTATTTCCGAACCACCGACGTGACCGGCATCGTCACGCTTCCTGAGGGCACGGAAATGGTGATCCCGGGCGACAACGTGACGATCGACGTCGCGTTGATCGTTCCGATCGCGATGGAGGAGAAGCTGCGGTTCGCCATTCGCGAGGGCGGGCGCACGGTTGGATCCGGCGTCGTCGTCTCCATCACGGAGTGACGATCAACCGAGAGAGCCGGGCGGGGCGTTCCGCCCCGTCGGCGCGGGCCAGGGATCTGAACCATGAATACGCAAAACATCCGCATTCGCCTGAAGGCGTTCGACCACCGGGTGCTCGACGCCTCGACGAAGGAGATCGTCTCGACCGCCAAGCGCACGGGCGCTCGTGTGCGCGGGCCGATTCCACTACCGACGCGGATCGAGAAGTTCACGGTGAACCGTTCGCCGCACGTCGACAAGAAGTCGCGCGAGCAGTTCGAAATACGCACTCACAAACGGGTTCTCGACATCGTCGATCCGACTCCACAGACGGTCGACGCTCTGATGAAGCTCGATCTGGCCGCCGGCGTCGACGTCGAGATCAAGCTTTGAGAAATTTGGCGAGCGCCTCTTCGTTTTCGAACGCGCTCTGAGGGATAAACGCCAATGCGTTCAGGCATTATCGCAAAGAAGCTGGGGATGACCCGCATCTTCACCGACGCGGGGGATCACGTGCCGGTCACTGTCCTCTCGGTCGAGGGCTGCCAGGTCGTCGCGCATCGCACACAGGAGAAGAACGGCTACACCGCGTTGCAACTGGGCATCGGTCGCGCCAAGGTCAAGAACGTCTCGAAGGCCGAGCGCACGCGCTTTGCGGTCGCCAAGGTCGAGCCGAAAATGAAACTCGCCGAGTTTCGGGTCGCCGAGGACAAGTTGCTCCCGGTCGGCGCCGAGATCACCGCCGACCATTTCGCGGTGGGTCAATTCGTCGACGTTACCGGCGTGACGCTCGGCAAGGGCTTCGCCGGTCCGATGAAGCGCTGGAATTTCGGCGGTCTGCGCGCGACCCACGGCGTGTCGATTTCGCATCGATCGCACGGATCCACCGGCGGCCGTCAGGACCCCGGCAAGACCTGGAAGAACAAGAAAATGGCCGGCCACATGGGCGCCGATCAGGTGACGACGCAGAACCTTCGCGTCGTCCAGACCGACGTCGCGCGCGGCCTGATCCTCGTGGAAGGTTCGGTCCCGGGCTTCGCCGGTGGTTGGATCTCTGTGCGTGACGCCGTCAAAAAGCCGTTGCACAAGGACGCTCCGCTGCCCGGCAAGTTCCGCGTTCCTGCCGAGCCGACGCCGTCGGCCGAGCCCAAGGGAGAATGACGCCGTGAAATTCGACATGACGTCGATCGACGGGGCCGCCGCAGGCTCGCTCGAGCTGGACGAAACCGTTTTCGGCCTGGAGCCGCGCGGCGATCTGATCGCGCGCATGGTGCGCTGGCAACTCGCCAAGCGTCAGGCGGGCGATCACAAGACACTCGGCCGCGCCGACATAAATCGCACCGGCAAGAAAATGTACAAGCAGAAGGGCACCGGCGGCGCGCGTCACGGTTCGGGGCGCGTGCCGCAGTTTCGAGGCGGCGGCCGCGCGATGGGTCCTGTCGTTCGCAGCCACGAGCACGACCTGCCCAAGAAGGTGCGCGCGCTGGCGCTGCGCCATGCGCTGTCGGCCAAGGTCCGCTCGGGCGAGCTGATTGTCTGGGAGCACGCGCAACTGGCCGAGGCCAAGACCAAGACGTTGCGCGAGTCCTTCGCCAAGACGTCGCTGCACAACGTGCTGATCATCGACGGCGCCGAAGTGGACGCGAAGTTCGCCGCCGCCGCGCGCAATCTGCCCCTCGTCGACGTGCTGCCGGTGCAGGGAGCGAACGTCTTCGACATCATGCGGCGCGGCAAGCTGGTGCTGACCAAAGCGGCGATCGAAGCGCTGGAGGCGCGGTTCAAATGAGCAGGGATACGCGCCACTACGACCTGATCGTCTCGCCCGTCATCACGGAAAAGGCGACGATCGCCTCGGACAGCAACCAGTTCGTGTTCAAGGTGCGCCGCGAGGCGACCAAACCGCAGATCAAGGCGGCGATCGAGAAGCTGTTCGACGTCAAGGTGACGGCGGTGAACACGTTGTTGCGCAAAGGCAAGAGCAAGGTTTTTCGCGGCATGCGCGGCAAGCAACAGGACGTCAAGAAGGCCGTCGTGACGCTCGCCGACGGCTACCGCATCGACGTCACCAGCGGCGTTTAAGGGTTCGTCTCCATGGCTCTAAAGACATACAATCCGACGACGCCGGGCATTCGCCAGCTGGCCATCGTCGATCGCAGCGAGCTCTATAAGGGCAAGCCGCTGAAGGCGTTGACTGTCGGCAAGTCCGAGAAGGGCGGCCGAAACAACGCCGGCCGCATTACCGTTCGCTTCCGCGGCGGCGGACACAAGCAATCCTATCGCATCGTCGATTTCAAACGTCGCAAGCTCGACGTCGTCGGCAAGGTCGAGCGGGTGGAATACGACCCGAACCGGACCAGCTTCATCGCGCTGATCCGTTACGCCGATGGCGAACAGGCCTATATCATCGCGCCGCAGCGGCTGTCGGTCGGCGACGAGGTCGTGGCGGGCGCAGCTGTCGACGTCAAGCCGGGCAATGCGATGCCGCTCGCCGCCATCCCGGTCGGCACGATCGTCCATAACGTCGAACTGAAGATCGGCGGGGGCGGGGCGATCGCCCGATCGGCGGGCGCCTATGCGCAGATCGTCGCTCGCGATCAGGGCTATGTCTCGCTCCGCCTCAGTTCCGGCGAGCAGCGTCTCGTGCATGGCCAGTGCTTCGCCACCATCGGCGCGGTGTCGAATCCCGACCACATGAACACATCGCTCGGCAAGGCGGGCCGCAATCGCTGGCTCGGTCAACGGCCGCACAATCGCGGCGTGACGATGAACCCGGTCGACCATCCCCATGGCGGTGGCGAGGGCAAGACCTCGGGCGGCCGCCATCCGGTGAGCCCATGGGGCAAGCCGACCAAGGGAAAGAAGACTCGTTCGAACAAGTCCACGGACAGGTTCGTCATCGCCTCGCGCCACAAACGCAAGAACAAGGGCTAAGCCATGACCCGCTCGATCTGGAAAGGGCCGTTCGTAGACGGCTATCTCTTGAAGAAAGCCGACGCGGCGCGCAGCTCCGGCCGCTCGGACATCGTCAAGATCTGGAGCCGCCGCTCGACCATCTTGCCGCAATTCGTCGGGGTCACGTTCGGCGTCTACAACGGTCACAAGCACATCCCGGTGCTCGTCTCGGAAGAGATGATCGGACACAAGTTCGGCGAATTCGCGCCGACGCGGACGTTCCACGGCCATACCGCCGACAAGAAGGCGAAGAGGGGCTAAAACGTCATGTCGCAATCAGCCAATCCCCGTCGCCTCGCCGAAAACGAAGCCAAGGCGACCGTTCGCATGTTGCGGGTGAGCCCGCAGAAGCTGAATCTGCTCGCCCAGCTCATTCGCGGCAAGAAGGTTGCGACGGCGCTCGCCGACCTCCAATTCTCCAACAAACGGATCTCGACCGAGGTGCGCAAGGCGCTGGAGTCGGCGATCGCCAACGCCGAGAACAACCACGAGCTCGACGTCGACGACCTCGTCGTCGCGCAGGCCTGGGTCGGTAAGGACATGGTGATGAAACGCTTCAGTCCCCGCGCGCGTGGTCGCGCAGGTCGCATCGAGAAGCCTTTTTCGAACATCACGATCGTCGTGCGGGAAGTCGCCGCGGACGCGGCCTGAGGAGTCGAGCGATGGGACAGAAAATAAATCCGATCGGGCTTCGCCTCGGCGTCAACCGGACCTGGGATTCGCGATGGTATTCCACCAAGGGCGAGTACGGGAAACTGTTGCACGAGGACACGAAGATCCGCGAGACCCTGATGGAAGGGTTGAAGCAGGCCGCGATCTCGAAGATCGTGATCGAGCGCCCGCACAAGAAGTGCCGGGTCAACATCCACTCGGCTCGTCCAGGCGTCGTAATCGGCAAGAAGGGCGCGGACATCGATAAACTGCGCAGGCAGGTCGCCAAGCTGACGAAGTCGGAAGTGGCGATCAACATCGTGGAGGTGCGCAAGCCGGAAATCGACGCGACCCTGGTCGCCGATTCCATCGCCCAGCAGCTCGAGCGCCGCGTCGCATTCCGTCGCGCAATGAAGCGCGCGATGCAATCGGCGATGCGTCTGGGCGCCGAAGGCATTCGCATCAACTGTTCCGGCCGCCTGGGCGGCGCGGAAATCGCGCGTATGGAGTCTTATCGCGAAGGGCGTGTGCCGCTGCACACCTTGCGCGCCGAGATCGATTACGGCGTGGCCACAGCGCATACCGCTTACGGCACCTGCGGGATCAAGGTCTGGATCTTCAAGGGCGAGATCCTCGAGCACGATCCGATGGCGCAGGACAAGCGCCAGGCCGAGGCCGACACCTCTTCGACGCATCGTCCGCGCCGCGAGCCGCGTGAGCGTGACCGCGACCGCGGTCCCGGTCGCGACGCGGCGTAGAGGCAATTGAAAGTCCACGAGCATGATGCAGCCTAAGAAGACCAGATTCCGCAAGGCATTCAAGGGCCGGATTCGCGGTAACGCGAAGGGCGGATTCTCCCTCAATTTCGGCGAGTTCGGCCTGAAGGCGCTCGAGCCCGAGCGGGTGACCGCGCGCCAGATCGAAGCCGCGCGCCGCGCGCTCACGCGCCACATGAAGCGCGCGGGCCGGGTCTGGATTCGCATTTTCCCCGACGTGCCCGTCTCGAAGAAGCCGATCGAGGTGCGGATGGGCAAGGGCAAAGGCGCGCCCGAGTTCTGGGTCACCCGTGTGGCCCCTGGCCGCATCATGTTCGAAGTCGATGGCGTTTCCGAACAAGTCGCGCGCGAGGCGTTCGGACTCGCCGCGGCCAAGCTGCCGATCAAGACGCGCTTCATTCAGCGCATCGCGGAATAGGAGACAGCCGATGAAGTCGAGCAAACGTCTGTCGGATATCAGGGTCATGACCGAGGACCAACTCGAAGATGAAGCCCTGAAGCTGAAGAAGGAGCAGTTCAATCTGCGCTTCCAGCGCGCCAGCGGCCAGTTGCAGAACACCGCGCACGTGCGCGTCGTCCGTCGCGACATCGCTCGCGTCAAGACCATCGCCGCGCAGAAGCGCGCCGCCAAGACCGAAGGCTGAGGAAAAAGCCATGCCGAAGCGTATTCTCCAAGGCGTCGTCGTCAGCGACAAGCAGGAAAAAACCCTGGTCGTGAAGGTGGAGCGCCGGTTCACGCATCCGCTGCTCAAGAAAACCGTCCGTAAGTCGAAGAACTACCACGCCCATGTCGAAACCAAGTCGCACAAGGTCGGCGATACGGTTTCAATCGAGGAGACTCGGCCGATTTCGAAGCTCAAGCGCTGGATCGTCATCGACGCGGCCGCGAAGGTCTGATGGGCATTGCTCGGAGCGATATTCACCCCGGAGGCGAAAGCCACAATCGGACGAGGCCCGGTTCGAACCGGGCGCCAGTCTGACCTGAAAGGCGTTTAGCCATGATACAGATGCAGACGAACCTCGAGGTCGCCGACAATTCCGGCGCGCGTCGCGTGATGTGCATCAAGGTGCTGGGCGGCTCGAAGCGCCGTTACGCCTCGATCGGCGACATCATCGTGGTTTCGATCAAGGAAGCCATTCCGCGCGGCCGCGTGAAGAAGGGCGACGTGATGAAGGCGGTCGTCGTTCGCACCGCCAAAGACATTCGCCGCGCCGACGGGTCGGTGATCCGGTTCGATTCCAACGCCGCGGTGCTGATCAACAATCAGTCCGAGCCGGTCGGCACCCGCATTTTCGGGCCGGTGCCGCGCGAGTTGCGCGCCAAGAATCACGTCAAGATCATCTCGCTCGCGCCGGAGGTGCTGTGATGGCCGCCAAGATCAAGAAGGGCGACAAGGTCGTCGTTCTGACGGGTCGCGACAAGGGCCGCTCGGGCGAGGTCAAGGCGGTCGATCCGACGGAAGGACGCGCGATCGTCGTCGGAGTCAACGTGGTCAAGCGCCACACGCGTCAGACCCAGCAGACCGAGGGCGGCATCATCTCGAAGGAAGCCCCGATCCAGCTGTCCAATCTGGCGATCGCCGATCCCAAGGACGGCAAGCCGACGCGCGTCGGTTTCAAGATTCTCGACGACGGCCGCAAGGTTCGCGTCGCCAAGCGTTCCGGAGACTTGATCGATGGCTGAGGCAAAATCCGAGAAGGGCGGCAAGTCCGGCGCCGCGGACAAGGGCGGCAAGCCGGGCAAGACCGACAAGGCGGCCCCCAAGGGCGCCAAGCCGGATGCCGGCGCCGAAGCGAAAGCGGGCAAGGGCAAAGGCCGTCCGGCCCAAACCGAGGTCGCGACGGCCGGTCGCCCCAAGAGCGCGCCGAAAGATTATGTGGCGCGGCTGAGGAAGATCTATCAGGACGAGATCGTTCCCAAGCTCGTCAAGGAGTTCGGTTACAAGAACGCCCTGCAGGTGCCCAAGATCGAGAAGGTCGTGCTGAACATGGGCGTCGGCGAAGCCGTCAATGACACCAAGAAGGTCACCTCGGCCGCGAGCGATCTGGCGTTGATCGCGGGTCAGAAGGCGATCGTGACGCGCGCTCGCAAGGCGATCTCGACTTTCAAGGTTCGCGAGCACATGCCGATCGGCGCCAAGGTCACCCTGCGCAAGACGCGCATGTACGAATTCCTCGACCGCCTGGTCACGATCGCACTGCCGCGCGTTCGCGATTTCCGCGGACTGGACCCCAAGTCGTTCGACGGACGCGGCAACTACGCGCTCGGCGTCAAGGAGCACATCATCTTCCCCGAGATCGATTACGACAAAGCCGAGGCCCAATTGGGCCTCGACATCGTGGTGTGCACGACCGCCAAACCCGACGCCGAGGCGCGCGCGCTGTTGCGCGCCTTCAACTTCCCGTTCCGGCAGTGAGCTGACCGCTCAGACGCGGAAAATGGAGGCCTTTGATGGCAAAGAAGAGTGCAATCGAGAATAACCAACGCAAGATGCGCATGGCGAAGAAATTCTCCGCCCGGCGCAAGCGGCTGCTCGATGT